>JBJELL010000202.1:0-2430 GCA_051879115.1 Lachnospiraceae bacterium | reverse complement strand
GCTCTTTTTCCATTCCATCCGTTTCACCTCATGAGCTATCTTATCATCTTTTGAACCAAAAAACCACCTGTCTTTTTTCATCGACAGGTGGTTTGGATTACAAGGTCTCAAGACTAAAGTAATGCCTCTGTATTCTTCTTTCTAGATTTTGAATCTCTTCATTTCATCTGCTAACTTCTCTGCATTCTCTGCTACATTCTGAGCTGACTGTGCCACATTTCCACTGTTATCTGTTACGTTTACCGCTTCTGTTGCAAGATTTTCTGCAGTTGCAAGAATCTCCTGAGCACTTGCCGATTGTTCTTCTGTGATTGCAGCTACAGAAGCAGCAACCTCATCGACCTTATTTACATTAAGGATAATCTCTTGAACAATCTCATTCGTTTCTCCTATGGTCTCATAAATCTTCTGGAAGGTATCAGAGGCGGTAATAACCAAACCACTGCTGTCATTGATATTTCCAGCACTGATTCTAGTCTTTTCTACTGCATCTTCTACCAAATCATTGATTTCGGCTGTTATATTGGATATCCGACTTACTGCGTCTGCACTGGTCTCCGCAAGATTTCGAATCTCTTCTGCTACCACCGCAAAGCCTTTTCCTGCCTCTCCCGCTCTCGCAGCTTCAATGGCAGCATTTAAGGAAAGTAGATTTGTCTCGGATGCAATATCTCCAATAATCTCAACAAATTTCTTAATTTCTTCTGTGGATGCACCTACATGTCCAACTGATTCTTCTAATTGTGCGACAGACTCCTGTATATTTTCCATCGCTTGTTTTACCTGTACCATATCATCTCTTCCCTGCTGGGATATCTTAACGGTATCTTCCATTTTTTCTTTTGCATGGCTGCCACTCTCACCGGTTTCCGACACTACCATTGCAAGAGTTGTCGCATTTTCTGCTACTTCTGTAACAGATTTTGCCAGTTCTTCTACAGTATCGTTTAACTCCTTCATAGCGTTAGACTGTGTAGCCGCCGAATTATACAAAGTCTCTGATGCAGCACTGCTGTTTTCAGCCTGCTCATTGAGCTGGTGAGAAATATTGAAGATTTCTCCAATTGTTTTACGCATTGCTTCTATAAAGGTCTGCATACTGCTTCCCATTACTGAAATCTCATCCTGTCCCTTAGACTCTATCTCTACTGTAAAATCACCATCTGTAATTTTTCCAATATCTGTTGTCAGGTATTTAATCGGACGAATAATTACATGTACAATTCTGCCGATAAGAACGGAAATAATAATAAGGGCAAGCACAAGAATTCCTATCATCTTCTTTTGCAGACTGAATAAATCTGCAAGTACATCGTCTTCTTTAATACTAGAAATTAATAACCAGTCCGTATCAGCAATCTCACTAATTTCTACATAATATCCCTCTTTATCAGCTTCTATTTTTTCTAATTTCAGATTATTTCCATCTATCTTCTTTGCAATTGCCTTTAAAAGAGAGTCTTCCATATCTACTGTAAGCGACTGTCCAATCATCTTACTGTCTTTGTGGGCTAAAATTTCTTTGCTCTTCCTATCAATCAGAAAAGAATTTCCAGTATCCATTACTTTTATATCGGCAACCCGTTCCGATACGCTTCCCAAAAATACATCTGCTGCGGCTACCATTTTCGTACCGTCACTACTTTTTATTACCGCACTTGCACTTACAATATATTCTCCCGTATCAGCATCCAAATATGGTCTTCCATAAGCAAAAGATTCATGCTCTAATCCTTCTTTGTACCAATCTCTTTCCTGTACAATATAATCCGGTCCCGGAACCCACCCTGACATGTCTAAATAATAGCCCTTGTCATTTCCTATGTAGACTCCCTGGGGAAAATCTTCATATTTACCTACAATAGACGATAAATATGTCTTCCTGCTTTCTTCATCCACAGCAGTTGTCTCTAGACTATGTTTTACCATATTTAAGGTACTCAAGATATCCGTTGACCATGTCTCAATCTCACCTGCATATGCTTTAGATTCTGCTTCTAGAAGTTCCTTTGCCTCCTGACTGATAATCTTTTTAGATTCGATGTAAGACAAAACGATAATGGCTACAACAGCAATCGTTACACATGGAACAATCGCTGTTAACAATTTTGCTTTTACACCTTTCATTCCACTTACTTTTCTCTGTGCATCTGCTCTTTTTTCCTCCATAATTGTCTCCTTTCAACTGCTGTCTCTTTTGCTATATACATCGTACAGGATTTTTCTAATATTTACAAAATATTTTCAGAAAAAAATCTGTGACAGGAATTTATTTTCAAAAAATTCTCCATCACAGATTTTTTTAAATTATTTCATACTGCATCATTTCATATTTTAGATGAGACCCTTCCTGTATCTGCTCCGGAAGCAATGCCCTTGCCACACATTTTAATTCCTCTTCCGGTTTCTCAAGCCTTTGCAGATATGCAT
>JBJELL010000201.1:0-2430 GCA_051879115.1 Lachnospiraceae bacterium | reverse complement strand
AATAAGTATCACGGTATACAGAACAGAGTTTTACTTCCTTTGTCTCATCGTTGATACTTGCAATCATAATGACATCACTATTACCTTTTTCAAGTTTACCATTGGAACGATTATCCAATCCAAAGACTGCTATCGAAGTATAGCCGTCATCGCTTTCTAACTCGTTGATAATCATTTTATTCTCGTTGAGTTTTTTTGTATTGATTCGGGACAGTTTTAACCATCCGAATAAAATTACCAGCAATATCAGGATTACCACAATCTCTATTGCAAAGATTACCATTTTTTTCTTACGGCGTTGTTTCTTGCTCTTGTGCTTTTTCCCTTTGGTATTTCTCTGGGTATTACTTCTGGTACTTCTTCGTCTTTCATCTTCTCTACTCATTTTATTTCTCCAATTTTTTACATTCTCGTTCTACTTTTGGTGTATAAAAAACATTCTTTTCCTATAATACAATATATTGCTTCATAGGACAACTGTCATTTTTCTTAAATTTTTATTAAAACTATATTCTTCTTTTATGAAATTTTTGGATTCTTCCAACAAATTGTATGCAGAATACAACCCGGTTACGTATCATTTTTCCCAGTCCATAGTGCGTCATCTGTGACTGGTTCCCACCATGTCTGCGGTAATAAAGCAGGGGCTCTTTTAAAAATACAGAGTCTTTATATTGCCAGTCGTTTAGAATTCCAATCCACTGATCATGCATTTCTATGTTATCGGGAATCGGAAGAATAATTTCTTTTAGATCAGCATGAAATGCCATACAGCATCCGATATAACTGTTTTTCGCAATATTTTTCAATACACCTGCTTTGGCACTCCGAAATTCCATAAAAGAGGACATCAGTACTTCTTCTTTTTGTTCCGCCCGAATGACTTTTGCATCGTGGATGACGAGGTGGCATTTTTCCCTTCTAAATACCTCCATCACCTTTTGCACCTTGTCCGGTGTCCAGATATCATCCTGATCTGCTAAGAAGATGTACTCTCCGCTGCACTGTCTGATGGCATGTTCTATATTTTTCTTAATGCCCTGTCCCGGTCCTTCTATCAGATGAACACGCGAATCTCTGTATTCACGAATCAGCTCTATGGTTCTGTCCTTAGAACCGTCATCCGAGATAATGACTTCGTCCTGTTCCCTTAAATTCAAAAGAATGGAGTCTATCTGTTCTTTGATATATTTTTCTCCGTTGTAGGATGCCACTGCAACGGAAATCTTTCCCTTTTCTACCATAGCTTCCATCCCCATTTTCTAAAATATGCTATCATGGAACGAAGATGAATCCACAAAAGTTTTCTGCTTTTTGAAGAACCTCTGTCCCATTTGTGTATTACCGCTGTATCAGGACAATAGAAAAGTCCGTTTCTTTCGTTGACCCTTTTACACAAATCTGCATCTTCCATGTATAAGAAATAACGTGTATCAAAGCCTTTGAGTTCTTTGAATACTTCTGTACGAATCAGATAAAAACAGCCGTGGGCAAAGGGTACAGGAAATGGTCTGCTGTAATCCATATCCTGCAGGGTGTGTTGTGCCTGCCTTTTTTTTGCAAATGAAAAGGGCAGACGGCGAAGGAACATATCCCCTACGGTAATTTCTCTCCGATAGGATTTTTGCATAGTCCCATCTTCATCTAAAATCTTTGGCACTGCCATATCTGCCTTCTGATTTTGTAAAAATTCCATTAAAATCTTAAGGCTGTCCTCCTTTAAAACGATATCGGGATTTACAATGGCATGGTATGTTGAATCTAACTGTGAGAGTATCAGATTATGCCCTGCTCCAAAGCCGATATTTTTTTCTGTCCTGATATAAATGACTTCTTCATTCTGCAATTCTTTCAGGTGGTTCGGCTGTGTGCTATTGTCGATAATATAAATCTTCTTTGTAATTGTTTTTGCGGTATGCTCTATAATAGAACATACCGCATTTCTTACATCTTTTTCATTATTAAATGCCACGATGGCAACTGAAATATCTGTCATGACGATCCTTTTCCCGTGAGTACGACTCCTACGGTCTTAAATAATATTTTTATATCCAGTCCAATGGACCAGTTAGCAATGTATTGCGTATCTAAGGCAACGACTTCTTCAAAATTCTTGATGTCGCTTCTTCCACTGACCTGCCACATACCGGTTAACCCCGGCTTGATGCCAAGTCTTGCCTTATGATGTCTTTCATACTGCTCAAACTCTTCTTCTGTCGGAGGTCTTGTCCCAACAAGGCTCATGTCTCCTTTTAACACATTCCAAAACTGAGGTAGTTCATCGATGGAGAACTTTCTCATGACTTTTCCGATTCCAAAAATTCTAGGATCATTTTCCATCTTGAACATGAGACCTTCCATCTCGTTTTGTTCCATCAGCTCTTTTTTGAGTTCATCCGCATTTACAACCATAGTACGGAATTTGTAAAA
>JBJELL010000200.1:5008-10561 GCA_051879115.1 Lachnospiraceae bacterium | reverse complement strand
ATCCGATAAATTAAATCAGAGGATAGAAGTTGTCATTTCTTAAATCCTATATTATACTAATAGAAGCAAAAATATACTTAGGGAGAAATCATGGGCAGGATATTTTGTCTGATGGGAAAAAGTTCATCGGGAAAAGATACATTATATAGAATGTTACAAGAAGAATTGCAATTAGATACGATTGTTCCATATACGACCCGTCCTATCCGGGAAGGGGAAAAAGACGGGGTGGAGTATCATTTTATTACAGAGGAAGAAGTGGAAAAATTACAGGCACAGGGAAGGGTTATTGAACTGCGTGCCTATCATACCGTGCATGGAGTCTGGAAATACTTAACGGTAGATGACAGACAGGTGGATTTATCTGCTAGGAATTATCTGATGATTGGAACGGTAGAAGCCTATCAGAAATTAAAAGATTACTACGGAGAAAAGTATCTTGTGCCGATATATATAGAAGTAGACAATGGAGTTCGTTTACAGAGGGCATTGGACAGGGAGCGGAGTCAGGCAGTACCGAAGTATGCAGAGATGTGCCGCCGTTTTTTAGCAGATGAAGAAGATTTTTCGGAAACGAAGCTGGCAGAAGCAGGGATTACGAAGAGATTTGCCAATGTGGATTTAGAACAGACAAAGAAGGAACTGATTACCTATATCAGATCCTGCATCGGGTAGTCTAGGATGAGGTGATGTTATGGACATGAAAATCAATGAAGTTACTCCGGCAGCTCAGGTAGAGGCAACAGCACCAAAGGAAAAGACAGACGGAGACTTTAAGTTTACATTAACCAGTAAAATAGAAGAATCAGAATTACAGGAAAAACTGAACGGTCTGATAGAGGAAATTGATAAACAGGGAAAGAAGATATCCGAACATATGGATATTCGGGATATGAAAAAATACCGTTCTTTGGTAAAGGAATTCATGAATGAGGTAGTAAACCGCTCTCATAAGTTTTCCAGAGAGAACTTTTTAGACAGGAGAGGGAGACACCGTGTTTATGGAATTGTCCGCCTTGTGGATAAGAATCTCGATGAGTTAGCCGAAGAGCTAGTAAAAGATGAGAAAGATCATATTAGTATTTTAAATAAAGTGGGAGAAATCAGAGGACTTCTGATTGATATTTCCACGTAGAGGAGAATGAAATGTCAGGATTTGCAAAAATTATAGGTCACGACCAGATAATAGAACACTTACAGAATGCGATTTCTTCTAAAAAGGTATCGCATGCCTATATTTTAAACGGACCGGAGGATTCCGGGAAGAAGATGATAGCAGAAGCTTTTGCAATGGCATTGCAGTGTGAAAAGCAGGGGATAGAAGGCTGTATGGAATGTCACTCCTGTAAACAGGCAATGAGCATGAACCAGCCGGATATCATTCACGTTACACATGAGAAACCAAATACGATATCCGTAGATGATATCCGTAAACAGGTAAAAGGGGATGTGGATATCAAGCCTTATGCAAGTCCATATAAAATTTACATTATAGATGAAGCTGAGAAAATGAATGTTCAGGCACAGAATGCACTTCTAAAAACCATAGAAGAACCACCTGCTTATGTGGTAATTTTACTCTTAACTACCAATGCAGATGCATTCCTTCCAACGATTTCTTCTAGATGTATTACACTCAACTTAAAGGTTGTACCGGACGAAGAGATTAAAAAATATCTAATGGAAGTGTATCAGATACCGGATTATCAGGCAGATGTATGTACTGCATTTGCCCAGGGAAATGTAGGAAAAGCCATTAAGCTGGCGTCTTCCGAATCTTTTAACGATATTAAAAATGCGGCATTACAACTGATCCGTAGATTAAAAGACATAGACCTCTATGAAATGATGGAGGCAGTCAAACAGATTAATGAATATAAATTAGAAATTAACGACTATTTCGATATCATGATGATCTGGTATCGGGATGTTCTGTTATATAAAGCAACAGCAGACGTAAATCATCTGATATTCAAAGATGAGATTTACGATATCAAAAAAAGTGCCAGCAAGAGTTCCTACGAAGGAATCGAGCACATCTTAGAGGCATTGGAGAAGGCAAAGACAAGACTGAATGCCAATGTAAACTTTGATTTAGTTATCGAACTGCTGCTGTTGACAATAAAGGAGAATTAGAATGATAAAGATTGTAGGAGTCAGATTCCGCAGGGCTGGAAAAATCTATTATTTTGATCCGGCAGATTTAAAGTTAGAAACCGGTTGTCATGTAATTGTGGAGACAGCACGCGGAGTAGAATATGGAACCGTAATGATTCCACCAAAAGAAGTAGGGGAAGAGACGGTAGTGCAGCCGCTCAAACCTGTTATCCGCATTGCAACAGATGCAGATGAAAGAATCGAGCGCAGAAATAAGGAAAAGGAAAAAGAAGCCTTTAAAATCTGTTTAGAAAAGATTGCAAAGCACAAATTGCAGATGAAATTAGTCGAGGCGGAATATACCTTTGACAATAATAAGCTGTTATTCTATTTTACTGCAGATGGAAGAATTGATTTCCGTGAACTGGTGAAGGATTTAGCAGCAGTTTTTCGTACCCGTATCGAATTAAGACAGATTGGTGTGCGTGACGAGACAAAGATTTTAGGGGGAATTGGTATCTGTGGAAGACCTCTTTGTTGCAGTACACATTTATCTGAATTCATTCCGGTATCCATTAAGATGGCAAAAGAACAGAATCTGTCCTTAAATCCGGCGAAGATTTCCGGAGTTTGCGGAAGACTGATGTGCTGTCTGAAAAATGAGGAAGAGACCTATGAATATCTCAATTCCAGACTGCCAAATGTAGGAGACAGGGTAACCACCATAGACGGTGTCAAAGGAGAGGTACAGAGTGTATCTGTATTACGCCAGTTAGTAAAAGTAATCGTAGAAGTAAATGACGAAAAAGAGATCCGTGAATATAAGGTAGACGAATTAAAATTCCGTCCAAAACGCCGTCGTGACAATGTCAAGCTGACACCGGAAGAATTAAAAGAGTTAAAAGCACTTGAAGACAAGGAAGGAAAATCCAAGATAGATGACACCAAGTAAGCTGTTAGAAAATGAGAGAATCGACGATTTGCAAACGAACGGCTATTATATCATCCAGAATCCTAAAAAATTTTGTTTTGGAATGGACGCAGTTCTTTTGAGTGGATTTGCCCAGGTAAAGAAGGGTGAAAAAGCACTGGATTTAGGAACAGGGAACGGTATTATACCGATTCTTTTAGAAGCTAAGACAGAAGGAGAACATTTTATTGGTCTTGAAATCCAAAAAGACAACGTCGATATGGCAAGAAGAAGTGTTGCAATGAACGGGTTGCAGGAAAAAATAGAGATTGTGGCAGGAGATATCAAAGATGCTTCGGAAAGGTTCGGGGCATCTTCTTTTGATGTGATTACCACGAATCCGCCTTATATGATAGGACAGCATGGGCTGAAGAATGAAAATGAAGCGAAGACGATTGCAAGACATGAAATTTTATGTGATTTAGAAGATGTTCTAAGAGAAAGCAGCCGTCTGTTAAGAGAAAGAGGGCGGTTCTATATGGTACATCGTCCGTTCCGTTTAGCGGAGATTTTAAGTAAGATGGTGGAATACCGTATCGAACCAAAAAGGATGCGGCTCGTCTACCCATACATTGATAAGGAGCCAAATATGGTACTGATTGAAGGGTTAAAAGGCGGGAATTCCAGAATTACCGTAGAAAAGCCTTTGATTGTATATGAAAAGCCGGGGGTCTATACAAAGGAGATATATGAAATCTATGGATGATAGCAGATAGAGTATTAAAATGGAAAGGAAAGATTATGTCTGGAAAACTATATTTATGTGCAACTCCCATCGGAAATCTTGAAGATATCACATTTCGTGTCATCCGCACATTAAAAGAAGTAGATTTAATCGCAGCAGAGGACACCAGAAATTCCATAAAGCTGTTGAACCACTTCGACATTAAGACTTCGATGACGAGTTACCATGAATTTAACAAGATAGAAAAAGCACATCAACTTGTGGAAAAGATGCAGTCAGGAATGAATATAGCGTTGATAACAGACGCCGGAACACCTGGAATCTCAGATCCGGGAGAAGAATTAGTGAAGATTGCCTATGAAGCGGGAATTGAAGTAACCTCCCTTCCGGGAGCGGCAGCCTGTATTACCGCCTTAACTTTATCGGGACTCTCCACAAGAAGATTTGCCTTTGAAGCCTTTTTGCCAAAGGATAAAAAAGAACGCAGACGGGTCTTAGAGGAATTGAAAAATGAGACTCGTACCATTATTATATATGAAGCACCTCATCATTTAATCAAGACCTTAGAAGAGTTAAAGGAGGTTCTTGGAAATCGTCCAATCACTCTTTGCAGGGAGTTGACAAAGAAATATGAAGAAGCTCATAGAACGACAATAGATGAAGTCTTAGAATATTATAAAGACAGAGAACCCCGGGGTGAATATGTCTTAGTCCTGGGTGGAAAGACAAAGGAAGAGGTTGAGGAAGAACGCAAAAAAGAATGGGAAACCCTTTCTTTAGAAGAGCATATGGGACTCTATGAAGAGAAAGGCATCTCCCATAAGGAAGCAATGAAACTGGTGGCAAAAGACCGGGGTGTTTCAAAGCGGGACATCTATCAGGCATTGCTGAAAGAGTAATTGTCGGAATGATTTATTCTATATATTCTAACAGATATTTTTCTACAATTTCAAAAGGTGCAGGGCCAATTCTAAGGACTGCCTCGTGAAATGCCTTATCGGTGTAAGAATCGCCGAGGGCATTTTTTGCATATTTCTGTAAATCTAAAAATTTCAGATATCCGATATAGTATTTCAAATAGTTAGCAGGCTCCCCTAAGATGTATTCATAGGTTTCAGTTGCGGCAGAAGCACTGTTGATACCATAATCTGCTAAAAAGGATTTTACATCGGAGGCATCCCAACCATCGTAGTGAATTCCCATGTCAATGCTGGCATAGAGACTTAGAAGAATGGATTGGTTTAACTGCAATACGGATGCAAGGTCTTTATCGAGACCGGCATACTGGTAGGATATCATTTCCACATAGGTTGCCCATCCTTCCGTATAGCCGGAGTAATTCAAAAGATGTCTTACAGCCGGAAGGTCAGAAGAATTTGCCATGACATTCTGATAAAGGTGTCCCGGAAAGCCTTCGTGAGCAAGGGTTGTGAAGAGTTTTATCTTATCGTAGTTTGAACTTTCGTTGATATAGATGGAATTTTCTGTATAGTTATCAATAGGAGAGGTCAGGTAAAATGCAGGAGAGAGATATTCTTCTAAAGACTCTTCCACATATTTTACCGTATAATTTGCCTTAGGTGCCTCCGGAAAATCTTCTTTTATCGAATCTCTTAATTGGGACAGAATCTGAGAAGGATCGCTCAAATCCAACGTATAGGTTTCAGTCTCCTCTGCCAAATTCGGATTTTTTGTAAGGAGGGCAGAAAGAGAGTTTATGTCATCTCTTCGTTTTTGCTCGGTCTGTTTTTGTAATTCTTTGATGCTGTCAGAAGAACCGGTAGAATAACGGACGAGATAT
>JBJELL010000200.1:0-4908 GCA_051879115.1 Lachnospiraceae bacterium | reverse complement strand
TTCTCTATAAAATCCTCACATTGGCTGATAACGGTATCGGCATTTTTCTTGGACATAAAAAGACCTGCATCTGCTTTGGATTTTTCAAATTCTATGATTTCTTCAAAATAGGAAGGAACGAAAGACAGAAGTTCTAAATAGTCGGTGACATCTTTTTCGCAGCGAAAGTTATATTCGGCAAGAAGTATCGGAAGTTGTGTATGGGTTCCGGTGCTTGGCTGTAAGACCTCGCTGTAGAGATAGAGGTGTGCATTGTCTAATTCTAATTTGGAATAATCATCTAATACATCGTAAGTAAGCTGCTGATCAGTGCGAAGAGCAGAGTAGGAAAAGTCTTCTAAAGAAGATCGCATATTTTCTAAAAGAGTAACACTCTCGGAAAGGGAATCCTCTGTCACGGAACCAAGGGAGACTTCGTAGTCATCAATTCCGTAGGCAGCGGGGTCGGCAAGAGTATAGTGCAGACCAACGGTATTCAAGGTTACCTCTTCTTCAAACAGCTCATCCATGTAGTTATCAAATTCTGCCTGTATCTCTGCCTGCTGTTCATCGGATTTAAAAGAGGGAAGAGATTTCTTTATATCACAGCCTGTTAATAAAAGGGAAAGGGTAAGTACAAGACTCATTCCCAGGGCAGTAAAACGTTTTTTATATGTCATATTGTAACCCATCCGTTTCTGTCTTAAGATAATTCATTCTATCATATCTTATCAAAGAATTAAATTTTTTATTCTTCTTTATTTTTTCATCGAATAAAAACAGGTGCATAGAATAACAAAAAGAGCAAAAAAGGGAGTACTATGTTAAATTACCTGTGGGGCTTTATGATTCTTATAGGAACAATTTTTGCAGCATTTACCGGAAATCTGGCAAATGTGACGGAGGCAGCACTCGACTCTGCAAAAGAAGCGGTAACCTTGTGTATTACCATGATTGGCGTAATGTCTTTTTGGGTCGGTCTGATGAGAGTAGCAGAACGGGCGGGCATTATTGAAGGAGCATCGAAAAAGCTGAGTCCGGTGTTAGACTTTTTATTTCCCTATATTCCAAAAGACCATAAGGCAAGAGAATATATATCCACAAATATGATTGCAAACTTCTTCGGACTGGGATGGGCAGCGACCCCTGCCGGAATTAAGGCAATGGAAGAATTGGAAAATCTCGAAGAAGAACGCAGAAAAAAACCGATAATGGGAAAGCGGGGAGTTGCAAAAGGAATTGCAAATACAGAAATGTGTACGTTTTTAATTGTAAATATTTCTTCGTTGCAGTTAATTCCCATTAATATTATTGCCTACCGTACCCAATATGGCTCGACAAATCCAACCCGTATTGTAGGAGGGGCAATTCTTGCAACTACTGTGTCCACTGCGGTGGGAATCCTTTTTGCAAGGATTATGGAAAGGGTGAAAAAAGTATGAAGATGCTTTTATTTTTATCGGATGCAATTATTCCGGTTATGATTTTTTGTATTATCGGCTATGGGATATTGGCGAAACAGAATGTCTATGACGATTTTATCGATGGTGCAAAAGACGGATTTAAGACAGTCATTCAAATTATGCCTACGTTGATTGGTCTGATGATTGGAGTTGGAATCTTAAGGGCATCGGGTTTTTTGGATTTCTTTTCAAAGCTGATTGCCCCTGTGACGGAAAAGATAGGATTTCCGTCGGAGCTTGTACCCCTTACGGTGGTAAAAATGTTCTCCTCTTCTGCAGCGACGGGACTGGTACTGGATATTTTTAAGGAATACGGACCGGATTCTCTGCTTGGAACCATGACATCTCTTATGATGAGCAGTACGGAAACGATTTTTTACACCATGTCTGTGTATTTTATGGCAGTCAAAGTCAGTAAAAGCCGTTGGACACTGGCAGGAGCCTTGTTAGCGACGCTGGGTGGAACGGTGGCAAGCGTGATACTGGCGTACATGATTTAGAAAAATAGTAACAGTTCAGCCATAGCCTGTAATACGGGCTGTGGCTGAACTATTACTATTGATACTTTTTTGGATGAAAGATATATTGTGAATAATGAGATAAGAGGTATATAATTGGAAGAACCTGTATATAATAAAGTATAAAGATTTGACAGCAGAGAGAAATAGGTCTATAATAGAAGCATCGACGCGGGATGGAGCAGTCTGGAAGCTCGTCGGGCTCATAACCCGAAGGTCGCAGGTTCAAATCCTGCTCCCGCAACTCGAAAAAGGCATTATCGCAGAGATATTGAAATCCTGCGGTAGTGCCTTTATTTTTTGCCAGATTACAGATGAAACCGTGCTTTTGCAATCTCTGCAAGGCAGCGGGCAGTTCCGTCCACACCCAGCATACTGCTGTTGATAATAAGGTCCTGATGACTCATGTCAGATGGGGAGTAACCGGCATAGTGCAGGTGATAGGATTCTCTTGCCTTGTCCACCTTTGCAATCATCTTTTTTCCATTCTCAGGTGTCATATTTAGAATATCCACACAGTTTCTAAGACGGTCTTCGTAAGGTGCAGAAATAAAGACCCGTATACAGTTCTTTTCGTTTTCAAGAATATAGTCGGCACAGCGGCCTACAATAATACAGGATTCTCTTTCTGCAAGATCTCTTATGATTTTAGTCTGTTCATCGAAAATCTGATCCTGCTGAAGAGTGGTTCCGCTTCCTAAAGGATAAATCATATTGAAAAACTTTGATTTGGCAGATTCCTCTTCGTCACTGATAACAGAGACCGGAAGCCCCAGATTTTTGGCCGTTTCTTCTACAATGTCCCGGTCATAACATTCAACTCCTAACAGCTCGGCTAATTTTTTTGCGATAGGTCTTCCTAAGCTGCCAAATTCTCTTGTAATGGTAATTGTATAATTTTTAGACATATTGAACTCCTTTCTTGTAAAATACAGGTTAATTAGAACAGTTTTCAGGGCGCAGGGAGATTTCATCCCGGTCATCGCCGGTGGCGGTGGAAACAATGGTAACGGCAGGATTCCTGCGTCTCCTGTCAGGAATAGATTCTTCCTTATACAAAATGCACCAGATTTTATATGCTTCAAGCAGAATGGATTTGTCTGAAACCGTTGTCAGTGAACAGTGGAGAATGGATTCAATCTTGTTCAGCTTGTAGTTGACGGAGTTGCGATGCATATAGAGCTTCGATGCAGTCTCCGCCACGTTGAAATCATTTTGAATAAGTACTTCTAACAGCTTAAAATAAGAAGATTTGTGAAGGGAATCGTATTCTAATAAAGGTTCTAAATGCTGTTTGTAATAGTTGATAAGTACCTGTTCATCCTCGATAGAGGCTAACAGTTTATAGGAATGAAGGCTGCTAAACCGGATAATTGGTGTTCTAAGAACCGCCTTCTTTTTTAACATGGTAACAAAATCCGCCTGTTTATAAGCACGCTTAATATCCTTTAAGGAATAAAATTTTTCACTGGTGCCAAGATAGATATACTCATAGAGGTCATTGCTGCGTATCAGATGATAGACATCCATGATAATATCTCTGGCGATGTAATCCTCGCAGTTTGGAAAAAAGAAGATGAACTGGTTATTCGCTGCTATGGAGATGACATTCTCATATTCACTGTCGAGGAATTTTTGAATTTCATTCTGCTTATTTTTCAAATAGGTTTTCTGCTTTGTATCAGGATTATACTTGAATAATTCCACAATTCCCACACAAAAGACGGTTTCTTCAGGGTAGTGATTCTTTCTGAACAGAGAAAGGTATTCAAAGTCTTCCTCGGAAGAAGACAGTGCATTTTTAAAAGCACGGCAAAGTTCAGAGTATACCGTCTTGGAGTGATAGATGGTGTGGGATAGATGAGCCAGCCGGTTTGTGGAGAATTTATCATGGGGGATGGAAAACACCGGAAGCTTGGAATCGCTGCAATAAGCGATTACATCCTCAGGAATTTCATGTAGGTATAAACCTAAGGTCAACAGAACGCCGGAGCAGTGTTTTTGCTTTAATAACCGGATTAAAGACAAGAAATCAGAAGGATGCAAAAAAGCACATCCGGTAACGATGACTAATTCGTTTCCTTTTAACAGATAGCACATTTCTTCGGATTCTATGTAGGAGAGTCCGGTAACTGTCGTATTCAATGGGAGTTCCGGGATGACCGGAGTATATCCCATCTGATACAGTTCTGATTGTAAAATATCGTTTAAAGTAATTGGCATTTCCATTCCACCTTTCTATTTACGGCTAGGAAGCCTGTTCAAATCTTGTAATACTGAATTCCTCCATATCATAATCTGTTTTTTCGTTATTGACAAGCTGTGCCATAATTCTTCCGCAGGCGGCGCAGGAGAGAATACCGCTTCCTTCATGACCCGTACAAACATAAAATCCTGGAACGGAAGGAACAGAAGACATAATAGGTTTCAGGTCTTTTGTAAAAGGCCGTATTCCGGCATAGGAACGGATGCAGTGGACATCCTTTAACTGTGGAAAGAAACGGATACCCCGTCTTGCAATCGCCTGAATGACCTTTAACTCCGTTCTTGTATCGCCGGAAAAGGTACGGTTTCCACCGATTAGGATGTTGTCATCGTTGGTATATTCAATGTTAAAAGCGACGTTGTATTTTTCCCCGTCTTCATCAATCAGGCGTTTGTAGTTGATGTCCGGGTGGACAGATGCAACATAACCATATTCAAAAATCTTATGGAAACAGAGTTTCTTCGTCTTTTCAGAGACTAAAATGGTTCCCTTTCTTGGATATACCGGGATATCCACTCCTACAAAGGCACCGATTTCGGGACTCCATGCCCCGGCACAGTTGATAACCTTATTGGTATAGATGGTTCCAAAATCTGTTTCTAAGGATTCAACCTGCCCGGTTTCCGGGTCTGTATGGATGGAAGAAATCTTCGTATAGGTATAGACAGTCAAATTTCCTGTC
>JBJELL010000199.1:0-2435 GCA_051879115.1 Lachnospiraceae bacterium | reverse complement strand
AAAAATTGTCTCAAAAAAAAGTTGTATCAGTATGCTGTTAACGGTTGTGGGAATAACAGGAGTAACTTGGGAAATGCTTCGGTTAAGAAACATGGGTTATATGGCGGCTACAGATTGTTTCTTTATGTTGGTTCCAACAGTATTTGTACTATTTTACACATTGCTTACCATAAAAGTAGAGATTAAGGATACCGCTTTCTTTCGTGCCGCAAGCACTATAACATTCTTCCTGCAATTTTTATTAATAGCTGTTATGCGCATGACGAATCAGATGGGAATCACAAAAATCAGTAATATGGATATGTTTGCAGCTATCCTGGTTTTAAGCTGGGGACTGACAGAAATTATCATGCGGTTGGAGAAAAAGCAGGGATGGCACTGGTTGAAGAATCTTCATTAAGGAGATTTGACAAAAAAACATATGTGCAGTAAACTATAAACGTTATGTAGTGATATTACTTAAAACTTGGAGGAAAATATCAAATGAGTACAGTATATTTGAGTATGAGCACGGATATTATTCATGGTGGTCATATGAATATTATTAAAAAAGCAGCAGAGCTTGGTGAGTTGACTGTAGGTGTACTTACAGACGAGGTAGTGGCAAGTTACAAGAGATTTCCATTACTTCCTTATGAAGAAAGAGTAAAGATTATTCAGAATATTCAAGGAGTAGCAAAAGTAATACCTCAGGATACACTTAGCTATAAGAAGAATCTTATGGAATTGAAACCGGATTATTTGGTACATGGGGATAACTGGCGTGAAGGATTTCAAAGAAGTATCAGAACCGAAGCAATAGAAGTACTTGCTAGTTATGGAGGAATCTTAAAAGAGTTTCCATATTCTGCAGATGAGCAGTATCAGCGACTAGAAGATGCTGCAAGAGATAGATTATCCATCCCGGATATCCGAAGAAGCAGACTGAAAAAATTGCTTGGTATGAAGACTACTGTTACGGCGATTGAGACTCATAGTGGTCTGACCGGAATTATTGCAGAAAAGACACAGGTATTAGAAGATGGAAAAGCAAAACAATTTGATGCCATGTGGGTATCCAGTCTTTGTGATTCCACTGCAAAAGGAAAACCGGATATTGAGTTAGTGGATATGACTTCCCGTTTGAGAACCATTGAAGATATCATGGAGGTAACAACAAAACCAATTATCTTTGACGGTGATACCGGCGGATTAATTGAACATTTTGTATATAACATCAGAACATTAGAGAGAATCGGTGTATCTGCATGTATTATTGAAGATAAGACCGGATTAAAGAAAAACTCTTTGTTTGGAACAGAAGTTGAACAGACACAGGACAGCATTGAACATTTTCAGGAGAAAATCAGAGCAGGTAAGAAAGCACTTAAGACAAGTGATTTCATGTTGATTGCAAGAATTGAGAGTCTAATCTTAGAAAGAGGAATGGAAGATGCATTAGAGCGTGCATTTGCTTATGTGGAAGCAGGTGCTGATGGTATTATGATTCATTCTAGAAAGAAAGATCCATCTGAGATTTTTGAGTTCTGTGAGAAGTTCCGTGAGAAAGATGACAGAACACCAATCGTAGTGGTACCAACATCTTTCAATAGTGTAACAGAAGAAGAATTTGCTGAAAGAAATATCAATATTGTTATTTATGCAAATCAGTTGACTCGAAGTGCATTTCCGGCAATGCAGAATATAGCAGAGACTATTTTAAGAAATCACAGAGCAAAAGAAGCCGATGAGATGTGTATGCCGTTTAAAGAAATTATCACATTGATACCGGAAGAATAGAATAATATAGGAATTAAAAAAGGAATGTAATCGAATATAATTGCATTCCTTTTTTAGGAATAAATATGAATAGTAATACAGTAAAGCGAAAACTTTCAAAAACTGCATATGGTATATGGTTGTTAATTGGAATTGTGTTCGCAATGTCTCTAGGGGCTATGATTGTCAGTAAGTCTGCGAGCATGGATCCTTTTTTGGATATAGGACATTTTTGTGAGATGTCTCCGGAAAGTTGTAACCGGGCAGGTGTCCAAATAGGATATAAAAATCCGGATGACCCTTATCTGACAGTGTTGGCAGAAAATGGATATTTTGTATGGTATGGTATAGAAAAGACTGCCTGGAAAAATTGGAGTATTGAGGTAAGTGATTTAAACCGGGATACAATGTCTTGGGAAGTAGATGTCTATAATGAGAATCTAATAGTGGGTTCACAAACCTATGAATTGCAGGAAGGTAAAAACAGGCTTGTATGGGATGGAGAAGAATTTACATCCCTTGTGATTAAAATAAATAATCAGGCGGATTTAACTTATAGAATTGATGAGATAATCTTTTCAGAATATCCAATTACAGTTACGATACGGGAATATTTATCAGTAGTCATTGGATGTTTTTTAATATATCTGATTTTGTTCTTTATGGGAGTGAAGATT
>JBJELL010000198.1:0-2444 GCA_051879115.1 Lachnospiraceae bacterium | reverse complement strand
AAAGCTCATCGAAAAGATGGACATTCAAAAGCAGTATTTTGAAGACAGCGCCGTTCGCAAATTAGAGGCCAGAGTCAAAGTTTCCGGTGGACAGATTTACGTAGGACAGAATTTAAACAATGTTTTGATTCACGCAGAAGATGAAGCAAAACAGATGGGTGACGAATATGTCTCCGTAGAGCATTTATTCTTATCTTTGATAAAATATCCAAATCAGGCAATCAAAGAACTCTTTAAAGAATACGGTATCACAAGAGAACGTTTCTTGCAGAGTCTATCCACCGTCCGGGGCAACCAGAGAGTTACTTCCGACAATCCGGAAGCCACTTACGATACCCTTGAAAAATACGGCTACGACATGGTGGAGCGTGCCAGAGACCAGAAGTTAGATCCGGTCATCGGAAGGGACAGCGAAATACGAAATGTAATAAGAATTCTCTCTAGAAAGACCAAGAACAATCCGGTTTTAATCGGAGAACCCGGAGTCGGAAAGACGGCAGTTGTAGAAGGATTAGCCCAGCGAATTGTGCAGGGGGATGTGCCGGAAGGCTTGAAGGACAAAAAATTATTCGCCCTTGATATGGCAGCACTTGTAGCCGGAGCAAAATACCGTGGAGAATTTGAAGAACGTCTAAAAGCTGTCTTAGATGAGGTGAAAAAAAGCGACGGACAGATTATCCTGTTCATAGACGAACTGCACACCATAGTAGGAGCCGGAAAGACAGAGGGAGCAATGGACGCCGGAAATATGTTAAAGCCAATGTTAGCCAGAGGAGAGCTCCATTGTATCGGTGCCACAACCCTTGACGAATACAGAGAATATATCGAAAAAGACCCGGCATTAGAGCGTCGTTTTCAGCCGGTACAGGTAGACGAACCAACGGTAGAAGATACCATTTCGATTTTAAGAGGAATCAAAGAACGCTACGAAGTATTCCACGGTGTTAAGATTACAGACGCTGCCTTAGTCAGCTCAGCAGTTCTTTCTAACCGCTATATTTCCGATCGTTTTTTGCCGGATAAAGCCATCGACTTAGTAGACGAAGCCTGTGCCTTAATAAAGACCGAATTGGACTCTATGCCGACGGAACTAGATGAGCTAAACCGCCGTATTATGCAGCTTCAGATTGAAGAAACCGCATTGAAAAAAGAAGAGGACAACTTAAGCAAAGACCGTCTTGCCAATCTACAAAAAGAATTAGCGGAGTTAAAAGACGAGTTTTCCAGCAGAAAAGCACAGTGGGATAATGAGAAGAAAACCGTAGAAAGAGTACAGAAACTCCGTGAAGACTTAGAATCCCTCAAAAAAGAAATCTCGCTTGCAAAACAGAACTACGATTTAGAGAAAGCCGCAGAACTTCAATACGGAAAACTTCCGCAGTTAGAAGAGCAGCTTGCCATTGAAGAAGAAAAAGTAAAAAAAGAAGATTTTTCTCTTGTCCATGAGAGTGTTACCGAAGAAGAGATTGCAAAGATTATTTCCCGCTGGACAGGAATTCCGGTGGCAAAACTGACAGAGAGTGAAAGAAATAAAACCCTTCATCTCGATGAAGAACTGCACAAACGTGTCATCGGGCAGGACGAAGGTGTGACCAAGGTAACCGAAGCAATCATCCGTTCCAAAGCTGGAATCAAAGACCCGACGAAACCAATCGGTTCCTTCTTATTCCTAGGACCAACCGGAGTCGGAAAGACAGAGCTTGCTAAAACCTTAGCAGCCAGTCTTTTTGATGATGAAAACAACATGGTGCGAATTGATATGAGTGAGTACATGGAGAAGTACTCCGTATCCCGTCTGATTGGAGCACCTCCGGGATATGTAGGATACGAAGAAGGCGGTCAGCTTACCGAAGCAGTCCGCAGAAAACCGTATTCCGTAGTCTTATTCGATGAAATCGAAAAGGCACATCCGGATGTATTCAACGTACTTCTTCAGGTCTTAGACGATGGACGAATCACAGACTCCCAGGGAAGAACGGTAGACTTTAAAAACACCATCCTGATTATGACGTCCAACATCGGTTCTGCTCATCTGTTAGATGGAATTGACAGTAACGGTAATATTCAAAAAGAAGCGGAAGAAGCGGTTATGGCAGAATTAAGAGCAGGATTCAGGCCGGAATTTTTAAACCGTCTGGATGAGATTATCATGTTCAAACCTTTGACCAAAGACAACATCGGTAATATCATTCAACTTCTTATGGAGGACTTGAACCGCCGTCTGACGGACAAAGAAGTACGGGTAGAATTATCCCCGCAGGCAGAAAACTATGTCATTGAACATGGTTTCGACCCAATCTACGGTGCAAGACCGATGAAACGGTATCTGCAAAAGACCGTAGAGACCGAAGCTGCCAAATTAATCTTAGCAGACCGCGTCAGGGCAGGAGACACCATTCTGATTGATGTAGAAAATGAAAAATTGTCTGCACGAATAAAATAAT
>JBJELL010000197.1:0-2449 GCA_051879115.1 Lachnospiraceae bacterium | reverse complement strand
ATGCATCTCTTCCGATACTGGTTACTCCAGATGGAATCGTTATATTTGTCAAAGTAGAACATCCACAAAATGCACTCTCTCCTATACTGTTAAGACTCTCCGGAAGCTTTATTTCTTTCAGCCTCCCACAATTCATAAAAACACTTTCTTCTACACTCGTAACATTCCCTGGAATTTCTATCTTTTCTAATTTAGAACACCCATAAAATGCACTTTCCCCTATGTATGTGACATTTTTCGGAATGTTCACACGAACTAAATTCTTACAAGTATGAAATGCATCCTTCCCAATACTGGTTACTCCAGATGGAATTTCTACACTTTCCAATTTCAGACAATACCAAAATGCTTTTTCCCCGATACTGGTTACAGACTTTGGAATCTCTACACTACTTAAATTATGACACTCTCCAAACGTCTGATATTCTATACTCTCAATACCCTCCGGGAGCTTTGCACTTTTCAAATTCTCACAACACAAAAACGCATTACGTCCTATGCTCTTAACACTTTTAGGAATCTGTATACTCTCTAAATTTTGGCACCAACCAAATGCACCAGCTTCTATTTCCTGAATACCCTCTGAAATCGTTACACTTTTTAAATTTTCTTTCTCATAAAGTGCTCTTTCTCCTATCTTAATGACAGGCTTTCCGCCTATCTTATCTGGAATTACCAGATTCTCCTCTATCCCTTCATATCCTGTAATTACAATATTCCCATCACTTTCCGTATAACATATCCCGTTATCCGTCTTTAATGTTTCTGAAGCCCAAACCTCATCTCCTTCTATCGGATATGCTATGACTCCTGCTGCAACACAAACTGCCATAACGATTGACAGCATCCTTTTCCACATGTTTCTTTTCACGTTTCTTCTCCCTCTTTCTTTGCAAAGCTTCTATTAGCTTCATTTCTATCGTCTCCAACGTAATCTTATACCAATTCCTATCCTCATGCAAGTATTTTTCTTGAATTCAGAGAATTATAAAAAGCCACTGCACCACAACCGGAGTATCCGGCTGTGATACAATGGCTTTCAGATATTTCTAAATTAATCTTTTGAATGGTCTCTGTGCCCAAGCATTGCTGCTGTTAAAATGGACATATTATAGACCTCTTCCGCCGTACATTCTCTAGAAAGCGTATTAATCGGTGCATTCAGTCCTAACAGAATTGGTCCATAGGCTTCAAAGTTACCCAGATATCTTGCAATCTTATAACCGATATTTCCTGCACTTAAATCCGGGAAAATGAAGGTATTGGTATGTCCTGCAATATCGGAACCAGGGCATTTTGCACTTGCCACCACCGGAGATACTGCCGCATCAAACTGCAATTCTCCAATACTTGCTATACCCGGATGTTGTTTTTGCAGTTTCTTTGCTGCTGCTGCCATCTTATCCACGTCAACACCTTTTCCCGAACCATGAGTGGAATAGCTTAAAAATGCTACCTTAGGTTCAATCCCAAAATCTTTTGCACAATTTGCCGTCTCATAAGCAATCTCAACCAGTTCATCTTCCGTCGGTTTGATATTCAGTGCACAATCTCCTAATACGATAACTTCCTTATCTCCGGTTGCCCTTGGACGCACCAGACCAATGCAGGAAGATACAATCTTATTCTCAGGTTTTGTTTTAATAATCTCAAGTGCCGGTTTGATGGTGTCTACGACAGAGTTCATTACGCCCCCAAGCATGGAATCATATTTTCCCATTTTTACCAACATCGTTCCAAAATAATTTGGATCCATAAGAATCTCTTTTGCCTCTTCCTTTGTAATCCCCTTGTCTGCACGAATTTCACAAAAACACTCCACCATCTCATCTAAATCCTCGTACTTCGATGGTGTAATAATCTGAGCACCTCTGATATTAAAACCGGATTCCTGTGCCATATCCCATATTTCATCTTCTTCTCCTATCATGACCGGCTGTAAAAAACGGCTCGCTAACAGACGTGAGGAAGCTTCAATAATACGCGGGTCAACAGCTTCCGGAAAGACGATGCTCTTTGGATTATCCTTTAATACTTGTACAAATGAATTAAAATCAAACATAGTAAACCTCTAGACTTTCTTTTGTACTTTTCCTCAATAAAGTTCTTATAACTTAATATTATACCTTAAATCGCGGTTTTTCAACTATGTTTGTAAAATTTTTGACATGGAATAACTATAAAAAGCCATCCTCCCACAGCCGGAACTCCGGCTGTGAAATGATGACCTTATAGGTAGTAATGCTCGTTATGAACTTGCTATGTACGATTTCATTCCAGCTCCCCATAAGTTTTTGCCTCATTACTCTAAAAATTACGCTTTTTCCAACAGTACCTCATGAACAAAAGAATTGCCACGACTGCAAAAGTACATTATCCTAAGGAAATAATATTCTCCTTTTTATTTGCTATTTTGTAATCTCAATCATAAAATTTTCCAGATGTAATT
>JBJELL010000196.1:0-2449 GCA_051879115.1 Lachnospiraceae bacterium | reverse complement strand
AAGGAGTTATGCCTACATGCAGTTGATGAAAGGCGATTATGCAGCATTAGGAGCTCATGTAGACGACAGTACGAATTATCAAGTATACAACAAGAAAGAAGCTGGAAGTAAGAGTGAGATGGCGGTAAAGGATACGGCGGATCAGGTATTAAAGTATCAGGGAAACGTGATTGAGGCATATTATTATTCTACGTCCTGTGGTCATACGGGAACGATGGAGAACTGGAATCAAGAAAATGATGAAACATACGGATATCTGAAAAGTATCTGGGTAAAAGAAGTACAGGAGAAAAAGAATCTTTCAAAAGAGAAGACTTTCCGTAAATATATTACAAGTCAGGATGAAAAGAGTTTTGACGGAAGTGTTCCATATTTCCGGTGGACGGCATCTTTGGATTTCAATGGAAAGGATGAGGAAATCCGCAATATTTTAACTGCTGCGAAAGAAGGAAACAGCAAAAACATCTCTTTTTATGTGGGAAATAAAAAGAAGAAATCATTAAAAGGTTTTGGAGCGGTGACGGAAGTCACAGTAAAAGAAAGAGGAAAATCAGGGGCAATCTCCATACTGAAAGTACAGTTTGAAAATGGAACGGCACTTGTAAAAAGTGAATACAATATCAGAAAAGTTTTAGGAGCAGCTTTACAGGAAGTTATTTGTCAGGATGGAACGAAAAATAACAGTCTGAATATATTGCCGAGTGCTTATTGCGTGATTGACTACAATGTAGAACAAAAGAAGGCATCGGTTAGTGGAGGCGGTTTCGGACACGGAATCGGTATGAGCCAGTATGGGGCTGACGGTATGGCAAAATCTGGGTATACCTATGAAGAAATTTTAGAATTTTTCTATCAGGATGTTGCATTAGAGGGAATCTACTAGAGGATAAAACTTGCCAAAATCAGCCGTTCATGGTAACCTTTAGAAATGAAAAAAGAAGAGGGTCAGATATATGATTTGGAAGATTTTTGGAAATGTGAAGACATTTTTAGATAAATGCAGGGTGGATAACATTACGGCATTTGCGGCACAGTCGGCGTTCTTTATTCTGTTGTCTGCAATCCCCTTTATCATGGTGTTTAGTTCCATGCTCAAATATACACCGATTACACAGGACTTTTTGACTCAGGCAGTCAAGATGTATATGCCAAGTTATATTTCGCCATTGATGATATCGGTTATCCGTGAAGTATACAGCCAGTCCATTGGACTGACCTCCATTGCGGCAGTTGTAGCTATCTGGTCTTCGGCAAAGGGACTTCAATACTTAGGAACAGGACTGAATATGGTCAATAACTGTCAGGAGACAAGAAACTGGTTTGTACTCAGATTCCGTGCTATCGGTTATACGCTGGTGTTAATACTGACTCTGGTGGTGGTGCTGGTACTTCTGGTATTTGGAAGTACCTTGCAAAAAGCGGCATTGAAATATGTCCCAATTATTTCTAACTTTATGAGTCTTTTGATTGGAATGCGTGTTATAGTTGTCATGGGACTGTTGATTATTTTCTTCGCATTGATATTTAAGATGCTGCCAAACCGAAAGGCAAGTTTTAAAAGTCAGCTTCCGGGGGCAGTTTTAAGTGCGGTTTCCTGGTATGTGTTCTCTTTTGCACTGTCTATTTATGTGGAATACTTCAATGGATTTTCGACCTATGGAAGTCTGGCAACTATCGTACTGGTTATGTTGTGGCTGTATTTTTGTATGTATATTCTGCTGTTATGTGCAGAAACCAATGTGGTATTTTCTGATTTGTTCTTAAAATGGAAGAATAGTTTGCTGGATAAGAAAATGAGAGAGAAGAAATAACTTGCAGTTTTTTCTTCTCTGTGCTAGAATATTAAAAGTTTCAAGAAAAAGGCAAAGAAGGTGTCAGTAGTCTTTTATACTTTTTACAGAGAGAGGAAGTAACCGGCTGAGAGCTTCCTTAAGGTAAGATAGAAGATGAATTTCCCACTGGAGCTGCTGGACTGAACAGGAAGTAAGTTCAGACGGGTTGTGCACGTTACGCAGATTGAGAGTCCGAAAATTTTCGGGAATTAAGGTGGTATCGCGGAGTTGCTTCGTCCTTTTTAGGATGAGGCTTTTTTTATTTTAAATTCGTTTTGTAAAAATGGAAGGAGAATAGTGATGAAGGAAAAGTTGCAAAAAATCAGAGAAGAGGCGATGCGTCAGTTAGAAGATGCGAAGGAATTGAATGCGTTGAATGATGTGCGTGTTGCTTTTTTAGGAAAAAAAGGTGAGTTGACGGCTGTTTTGAAGGGAATGAAGGATGTCAGCCCGGAGGAGCGCCCGATGGTGGGTCAGCTTGTGAATGAGACAAGAGAAGCGATAGAGAAGACCTTAGAGGATGCAAAGAAGAAGTTAGAGACAGCGGAGATGGAAAAACGTCTCGAAAAAGAGGTTATTGATGTTACCCTTCCTGCTAAGATGAATCAGGTGGGACA
>JBJELL010000195.1:0-2452 GCA_051879115.1 Lachnospiraceae bacterium | reverse complement strand
AAACATGGGGCTGCCCAATCAGGACAGTCCCATGAAACTACACATTTAAATGCCGCTTTGTTGTTACCCTGCTTCCGATAAATCCAATTCCGACTCCTAAAAGAAGCGCCACCGGGACTAACACCTTAAACACCTGACCTACCGGAAGAAAATCCAGCATATTGCTTAGAAATACAAATTTCTCTGCCACATAAGTTACCACACTGCTATATACGAAATATAGAAGTATCAGAGGAATAGCAGAACCTATAAGTCCAATCAAAACCCCTTCTACAATAAACGGTGCCCTTACAAAATAATCGGTTGCCCCGATTAACTTCATAATTGCTATCTCTTCCCGTCTTACAGAGATACCTGTACGAATAGTATTACTAATCAAAAAGACGGCTACTGCAATCAGAATCAAAATAATTCCCGCTGAAATATATCCAATCAAGGAATTCAAATCCGAAAGAGTATTCGCTGCCACCTCTGACTGATGTACCTCTCTGACACCATCTAAAGATTCCAAATACGTTACCAGTGCTTTCTGCATGGACACATCGTTGAGATAGATTTCGTAGTGGGCAGAATTTGCAAGAGGATTGTCATCCTCAAATCCCGCTGCGGCTTCTTCATTCCCTTTAAAGTAATCTTTCTGGAACTCTTCCCATGCTTTTTCAGCAGAAACAAAGTCATATCTTGCCACCTCAGGACGTTTTTCTATTTTCTTTCCAATCGCATCGATTTTATCCTGCTCTAAACCGTTTTTAAAGAATACGGTAACTGCAACGCCCTCCTCCGCTGTCTTAACCATAGTTCTGAAATTCGTTACCACAGAGAAGAAGATTCCAAATAAAAAGATACATGCCGCCATGGTTGCAATGGAGGCAAGGGAAAACATCTTATTTCTTCCGATATTCTTCATACCCTGTTTTACTGAATAAAGAAATGTACTAAATCTCATTTGTACCACCTAAATCCTCATCGCTGATTACGACGCCTTTCCGCATGGTTATTACACGCTTTTTCATCGCCTTGACAATATCCAGATTGTGGGTTACAACCACTACCGTTGTGCCTCTTTCGTTAATCTCCTCTAAAAGATTCATAATCTCCCACGCATTATTTTCATCCAAGTTTCCCGTCGGCTCATCTGCAAGTAAAATCTTTGGTTCATTTACCAGTGCTCTTGCAATCGCAACTCTTTGCTGCTCTCCACCGGACAACTGTCTTGGAAGAGATTTATACTTTGCCGCAAGTCCTACCATAGATAACATCTGCGGTACGCGGCTCTTCATCGTCTTTGTACTGGTGCCTATTACTCTCTGTGCAAACGCTACATTCTCATATACATTTCTGTCCTTTAACAAACGGAAATCCTGAAAAACAACTCCAATATTTCTGCGAAACTTCGGAATCTGCTTTCTCTTCAGTTGTCCGATATCCTGACCGTTTATCAGAATCTTTCCGCTTGTCGGCTCTAATTCTTTCAGCAGCAGACGGATAAACGTAGACTTACCCGAACCACTCTCCCCGACAACGAATACAAACTCGCCTTCTTCGATATGAAGACTTACATCATTCAATGCCGGAATTCCCGCTGAGTATGCCTTACTGACATGTTCAAGCTTAATCATGTGTGCCTCCTAACATTCTAGTAATCCAGCGACTCCATATACTTCATGTATTTTACTACCATCAAAGCAATCTTAAAGGTAATCGCATCTTCAAATACGCGCAAATCCAGTCCGGTACTTTTTTGTAATTTGTCCAGACGATAGACTAACGTGTTACGGTGGATATAGAGCTGTCTGGATGTCTCTGATACATTCAGACTGTTCTCAAAGAACTTATTAATGGTTGTTAAGGTCTCTTCGTCAAAATCATCCGGGGATTTTCCATCGAAAATCTCCTTAATGAACATCTTACACAACGGAATTGGAAGCTGATAAATCAGACGTCCGATACCCAATGCAGAATATGCAATGACTACTTTTTCCTCAAAGAAAATCTTTCCTACATCCAATGCCATTCTCGCCTCTTTATAAGAACGTGACACTTCTTTTATCTCATTGACAATCGTTCCATAAGCAATATGTATATTGCTGTTCGTGTCACTCCTTAACAGATTGAGGATAACATCCGCAGTCTTCTTCAAATCATCATAATTCTCATTATCTGCTAATTCTTTCACCAAAATGATATTCTTCTCATCGACTTCCGTTACGAAATCTTTTGACTTTCCTCCAAAGAGACTTCTGACCTTTTCTAGTTCGTTTCCATCCTTTTCACGGTTCGTCTCTATTATAAATACCACACGCCGTACTTCCGTATCAATATGAAGTTTCTTGGCACGATTGTATATATCTACCAAAAGCAGATTATCTAAAAGTAGGTTCTTGATAAAGTTATCTTTATCGAATCTCTCCTTATAAGCCACTAACAGATTCTGAATCTGAAAACTTGCAAT
>JBJELL010000194.1:7546-10697 GCA_051879115.1 Lachnospiraceae bacterium | reverse complement strand
GGTGGAGAGCAGTAAGATCGTTTCTTAAGAATATAGAAGAAGACCACAGGCGTTTGCTTGTGGTCTTTTTCGTTGTGCAAAAACCTCATGCAAATCCAACTATGGACAAATCCAAAATTAGATGATAGAATAACCTCGGAATGTAAAATTTTCAGGAGGAGTCTGCAATGCGGCTTTTTGGGAAGAAACATCAGAATATAAGCCGTAGTGTTAAGATACGGGAAGGGAAGAAGGAGAAGAATATGGATGATTTTTTACTAAAACAGATAGATGAGTTCAGAGAAAATGCAAAACAGCTTCAGGATTTAATTAATACAAAAGAGACGAAGGTAAGAGAATTACAGCTTTTAGTGGATGCAAGAGAAGCGAAGGCAAATAAGCTGAAATTAGAGTTAGACAGACGTCAGAAAGAAGCGGATTCACTTGTTGGAAATGTGGAAGAGCAGGTTGATAAGCTGATTAAGAATATTGAAGTTCAGCAGGATGAAAATACCGAAGAAATCAAAAATGTATTGGATGGAGTAACACAGGAAGTAGGAAAACTTGCAAAAGATTTAGATGATGCGCATAGTGAGATTTCAGAGAAGATACATACTGAAAATGTAAAATGTTACCGTAACATTCAGGGATTGATGGACGAATTTTCCGAGAAGATGGAAAAAGTGGATTTAGCAGAAGACAGTATGAAATCTATCAAACGTTTCTTTGGATGGACAATAGGTCTGCTGATTGTGAACTTTGCAGGAATTGTAGGCGTCATTTTATATTTTGCAGGAATCATTTCCTTTTAAAATATAAGTGAGGTAAGAAATTGAAATATCAACAGGAAAACAAAATCTGGGTCATCGGTCATAAGAATCCCGATACCGATTCGATTTGTGCAGCAATCTGCTATGCAAATCTGAAAAACCAGTTACACGATGGATACGAGTATATACCAAAGCGAGCAGGAAATATCAATGAAGAGACAAAATATGTATTGAATTTCTTTGGAGTAGAGGCACCCGAGTATGCAGAGGATGCGGGTGCACAGGCAAAGGATATTACCTTTCGTAAGACGGGAGGAGTTAGTAGTCATATTTCCCTGAGAAAAGCATGGGAGCTTATGAAAACGGAGAATGTTATGACTCTTCCGGTCACAAATCAATCGGATAAGCTGGTGGGATTGATTACTACGGGAGATATTGCGGAGTCCTATATGGGCGTTTATGATAATCATATTTTATCCCGTGCAAGAACCCAGTATAAAAATATTGTAGAGACATTGAATGGCACGCTTTTAGCAGGAAATGAGCATGCCTATTTTTTGCGTGGAAAAGTAGTAGTTGCTACCGGAAGCAATGATTTGATGGAAGAGTGTATTGAAAATGACGATTTAGTCATTGTCGGAGACACAGATGAATCTCATATCTGTGCCATTGAAGAAAATGCGAGCTGCATGGTGGTCACTGGTGGGATTCAGGTATCTTCCCAGGTGCTTGAGATGGCAAACAGACACGATTGTGTGATTATCAGTACACCTTATGATACATTTACAACGGCACGTCTGATAAATCAGAGTATACCCATAAAATATTTTATGCGGCAGGAAGGTTTGGTTACCTTTGAAATTGATGATTATGTAGATGAGATGAAAGAAGTGATGTCTACAAAGCGACACAGAGATTTTCCAATATTGGATGATAAGCGCAGATATCTCGGTATGGTTTCAAGACGGAATCTTTTGAAGATGCATAAGAAAAAATTGATTTTAGTGGATCACAACGAGAAGTCACAGGCAGTCAACGGAATCGCCGGAGCGGAGATTTTGGAGATTATAGACCATCACCGTCTGGGAAGTCTTGAGACAATGTCTCCGGTCTTTTTCAGAAACCAGCCATTGGGCTGTACTTCTACTATTATATATCAGATGTATTTAGAAGCAGGAATTGAGATAGAAGAAAAGATTGCGGGATTATTACTGTCAGCAATCTTATCCGACACATTAATGTTCCGTTCTCCGACCTGTACGGCAGTGGATCAGGCAGCAGCAGAGGCATTGGCAAAGATTGCAGGGGTCGATATCGAAGAACATGCGAATAAGATGTTCCGGGCAGGATGCGATTTTGGTTCTAAAGAGGCGGAAGAGATATTTTATCAAGACTTTAAAATCTTCCATGCCGACGATGTGAACTTTGGCGTAGCACAGATTAGTGCGGTCAGCAGAGAAGAATTGCAGGGAGTAAAGGAGAGAATCCATGATTACATGGGGAAGGTGCTTACTGATAAGAAGCTGGATATGGTCTTTGTCATGTTAACGGATATTCTCAACGAAGAAACGGAATTGTTATTTGAAGGCGAGAGGGCGGCAGAAATTGCAGAGTGTGCATACCATCTGCCGATGAGTGAATACAGTGTAGTGTTAAAAGGTGTTGTATCGAGGAAAAAACAGTTGATACCAAGCCTTATCGAAGCATTACAGCAGGAGACATAGAGAGGACAGAAATGGCAAAACAGACATGGAAACCGGGAAATATGCTATATCCGCTTCCGGCGGTTATGGTCAGTGTCCGAGGCACAGATGGAGAAGACAATATTATCACAGTGGCATGGGCGGGGACGGTCTGTACGAATCCGCCGATGGTATCTATTTCGGTACGCCCGGAACGCCATTCCTATGGAATGATAAAAGAAAGCGGTGAATTTGTCATCAATCTGGTGACGAAAAAGCTGGTTCGGGCAACGGATTACTGTGGAGTGAAATCCGGCAGAGACGTAGATAAATTCAAGGAAATGAAGCTGACAAAGGAAAAGGCGGATAAGGTGAGTGCCCCTTTGATAGCCGAGAGTCCGGTCAATATCGAATGTACGGTGACGGAATGTAAGGAACTGGGTTCTCATCATATGTTCATTGCCGAGGTGGTGGCAGTTCATATTGAAGATGAGTACCTAGATGAAAAAGGAAAGTTCTGTCTGAATGACACAGGACTGGTTACTTATTCTCACGGGGAATATTTTCTATTGGGAGAAAAATTGGGAAGTTTTGGCTATTCCGTGAAGAAGAAAAAGAAGAATACGAAAAAAAGAGATAAAAAATAGCATCTGTTACGATGCTGTTTTTTTATTGCACTAACATATCCATCAAATAATCATAAATCTCCCCTGACTGTTT
>JBJELL010000194.1:0-7446 GCA_051879115.1 Lachnospiraceae bacterium | reverse complement strand
TTTTTTATTGCACTAACATATCCATCAAATAATCATAAATCTCCCCTGACTGTTTCGTCCAGTTGTGGCAGACTGCCTCCGCCATTTCCGTATTTTTGACAGTAAGTGTTAAGTCAATAACCGAAATATTTTTCTGCTTTAACTGGCAGTGAACGGCATAGTCCTGATGAGTTGTCTTATAATAATCGGCGAGAACATCCGCCTCTTTTTTCATTTCAATCTGGTTGTCCGAAAAATAATCCCGGATATCCTGACGAATTGCTTCAGAGATTTTATCCTCAAAAAATCCCAGAGTCTCCCGCCCTGAAGCAGTAATCCGGTAATGGGTATTGCTGTGAGAGGATTCTGCCACAATCAGCTCGGACTCCAGTAAATCATTAATGGTCTGCTGTACCGTAAAATAAGTGGTGTAATCCTTATCTAAGAAGAAATTGGAAATCTTGGTATTTCCAAGAGGAAAATCAATCTGTTCTAACATATATAAAATAATCAGCTTATAAATGGTATTTGGTTCAGCCAAAAAATCACTTCCTTACAAAATTTTATGAGTTTATTCTTCGGTAGAAGTAAGACGTCCCTGATAAGTGTCCCGCTCCTGCATACGTTTGTGAATGAGATTTAGAACACTTCGTTTTCTCGTACTCCAAAGCGGTGCAATCAGCAAATCCTTTGGGCCATCCCCGGTCAGCCTGTGGATGACGATATCCTGTGGAAGATATTCAAGACAGTCAATGACAAGTTCTACATATTCCTCTAAAGAAAAGACGGGAAATCCGGTTGTCTCATAGTGATTTGCCAAATCCGTATTTTTTAAAACATGCAAAAGCTGCAATTTCACACCCTCTACATGGAGAGCGGCTACGGTTCTTACCGATTCTAAAATCATAGTACGGTCTTCACCGGGAAGTCCTAAAATCAGATGGGTAATAACCGGAATATTCTGCTCATGCAAAAGTCTCACTGCCTGTTCAAAGCAGTCATAGTCATATCCTCTTCGGATGAATTCCGCTGTCTTTGGATGAACGGTCTGTAGACCAAGCTCTACCCATACAGGTTTTATCCGGTTTAACCTTGCCAAGAGAGCAATAATCTCATCATCTAAGCAGTCCGGTCTTGTGGCGATGGAAAGTGCCACAATGTCAGGATGTTCGATTGCCTCCGTAAAAATTTTTTCCAGATAGGAAAGCGGGGCATAGGTATTGGTGTATGCCTGAAAATAGGCAATAAAATGCCTGCATGGAAACTTGCTCATCAGCTTTTCTTTTCCATAGGCAATCTGTTCTGTAATGGACATATCCACCGGGGAGGCAAAATCCCCGGAACCTCCGGCAGAACAGAAGATACAGCCTCTTGTATCGAGCTTTCCGTCTCTGTTTGGGCAGGTCATGCCGCCGTTTAAGGCAATCCGGTATATTTTTTCCCCAAAGGTATTTTTTAAATAATAATCTAATGAATAATAACGTTTTTCGTTCCAATATTTACGCATCACGGTCTTATCATACCATTAGCAAAATGACAAATCAAGAAAAATAGGTCTTCCACTTTTAAGAAAAGTAGTGTATAATGGCGTTATCGAAAAAGTCGTTGTGCCGAATCGGTAAGAATTCCAATGAGATTAAGGAGAAAAAAATGAGAGAAAAATATGAAAGCCTGTCCGTATCTGTATTGCGTGACTTAGCAAAGAGCAGAGGTATCGCAAAAGTATCGACAATGAAAAAGGCAGAATTAGTAGAAGCTATGTTAGCGGAGGACGCAAAGGCTTCAGAAAAGAATGCCGCAAATACGGAAGAGGGAAAAGACAATGAGAGAGTGCAAAAATATGGAAGGGCACAGGCGACAACTGACAGAAGATATGAGAATAGAGAGAAGATATCGCAGAGTGAAGTAGAGATGTCTTTGGATAGTGGAATTACCACGGAGGGAATCTTAGAAGTTATGCCGGATGGCTATGGATTTATCCGTTGTGAGAACTATCTGCCGGGCGAAAAAGATGTCTATGTATCACCGACACAGATTCGTAGATTCAACTTGAAAACAGGAGATATTATTAAAGGAAATACCAGAATTAAGACTCAGGGAGAAAAATTTTCTGCTCTTTTATATGTGACCACAATTAATGGATATGATCCGAGTGAAGCACAAAAGAGAACCAGTTTTGAAGATTTAACTCCAATATTCCCAAATGAAAGACTGCGTCTTGAGCAGGGAAAAGGTTCCAATATGGCAATGCGTATTGTGGATTTGGTATCTCCAATTGGTAAGGGACAAAGAGGAATGATTGTTTCTCCGCCAAAGGCAGGTAAGACGACCTTGTTAAAAGCGATTGCAAAATCCATCGTAAAGGGCAACCCGGATATGCATGTTATCATCCTTCTGATTGATGAACGTCCCGAAGAGGTTACCGATATCAAAGAGGCAATTCAGGGAGAAAATGTAGAGGTGATATACTCCACCTTTGACGAGTTACCGGAGCATCATAAGAGGGTTTCGGAAATGGTCATTGAAAGAGCAAAACGTCTCGTAGAACATCACAAAGACGTTATGATTCTTTTAGACTCCATTACCAGATTAGCAAGAGCGTATAACTTAGTTGTACCGCCAAGTGGAAGAACACTTTCCGGTGGTCTTGACCCGGCTGCACTCCATATGCCAAAACGTTTCTTTGGAGCTGCCAGAAATATGAGAGAGGGCGGAAGCCTTACTGTGCTTGCTACAGCTTTGGTGGATACGGGAAGTAAGATGGATGATGTAGTATACGAGGAGTTCAAAGGAACCGGTAACATGGAGCTTGTTCTAGACAGAAAACTTTCCGAGAAGAGGGTATTCCCGGCTTTGGATATTGTAAAATCTGGTACAAGAAGAGAAGATTTGCTCTTAACCGAGGAAGAGTTAGAGGCAGTTACCATTATGCGTAAGGCAATTAACGGTATGCGTACCGAAGAAGCAGTAGAAAATATTTTAAATATGTTCGCAAGAACCAGAGATAATCAGGAATTTATCCGTATGATAAAGAAGAATCGGATTATTTAGTGGAAAAGACTTGCATAACCACAAGGTATATGTTACAATAAATGAGCTGTTTATCGGGATGTATAGTTTGTGAACTATAAAACAGAGTACAAATATGAAATATATAATTAAGATATCAAAGAGGTGAAAATCATGAGAGAAGGAATCCATCCAGATTACTATCAGGCAACTGTTACATGTAACTGCGGAAACACATTTGTTACAGGTTCTACAAAAGAGGATATCCACGTTGAAATCTGTTCTAAATGTCATCCATTCTACACAGGCCAGCAGAAAGCTGCACAGGCTCGTGGACGTATTGATAAGTTCAATAAGAAATACGGCATGGACAATAAGTAGTCATAAGTTGTTTGCAAAGGTTGAGGTTTTTATCTCAACCTTTTTTTAGGAAATGAGGAAATAGATGGGTTATTCTGGAATTGGCGGTCAGGCTGTTATGGAAGGCGTTATGATGAAAAATCAGGACAAATACGCCGTAGCAGTCAGAAAACCGAATCATGAAATTATTGTTGATATTCAAGAATATCAGGGCGTTGTTAAGAATGGAAAAATAAAAAAAGTACCAATACTCCGTGGTGTTTTGAATTTTGTGGACTCACTGGTGTTAGGAATGAGGACTCTGATGTATTCTGCTTCTTTTTTTGAGGAAGAGGAAGAAAAGGAGTTAAGTGAAGAAGAACAGAAAAAGAAGGAGAAAAAAGAAAATGCGGCAATGGGATTTACCGTATTCTTATCCGTGATATTAGCCGTTGTAATCTTTATGCTCCTGCCGTATGGACTGTCTCTGGTTTTTGAAAAATGGATTAGTTCTCCAACCCTTCTTGCATTAGTGGAGGGCGTGATACGTGTTGTTATTTTCTTTATCTATATCGTAGCCATTGCCTATATGGAAGATATAAAAAGAGTCTATATGTATCATGGAGCAGAACATAAATGTATTAACTGCATTGAACATGGAATGGAATTGAATGTAGAAAACGTAAAGAAGAGTTCCAGATTTCATAAAAGGTGCGGAACCAGCTTTCTGTTTTTGGTAGTATTAGTGAGTATTTTATTCTTTGCATGTATCAGAACGGATTCTATGATATGGAGATTTGTGCTTCGGATTCTCTTAATTCCGGTGATTGCCGGGGTGGCGTATGAATTTTTACGTTTAGCGGGAAGAAGTGAGAATGCACTTGTGAACTGGCTTAGCAAACCGGGACTCTGTCTGCAAAAGTTTACGACAAAAGAACCGGATGAAGATATGATAGAGGTTGCCATTGCTTCTGTGGAAGCGGTGTTTGACTGGAAGACCTATGTGGAAGAATTAAAGGAAGAAAATTCGGATAAGAATATCTGACGGAAATAAAAGGAGAGAGTCTTATGAGATATCGTGAGGCATTGGCAGAAGGAACAGAAATTCTGGAAGCGGCAGATATTGACACAGCGAGACTGGATGCGTGGTATCTGTTAGAACATGTCTGTCATATTACAAGACAATATTTTTATCTGCACGATGAAGAGGAATTAAAGGATGAGGAATGTCAGGAGTATGAGCTGGCAATCCGAAAACGTGCGGAAAGAGTTCCGCTGCAATATATTACCGGGGAGCAGGAATTCATGGGAATGACTTTTAAGGTAAATCCCAGCGTGTTGATTCCAAGGCAGGATACCGAGGTCTTGGTGGAAGAGATTTTAAAACTCTGCAAACCGGATGCCAGGGTGCTGGATTTGTGTACTGGATCGGGCTGTATTATTATCAGCATGGTAAGAAATCTCCCGAGAATTGAAGCCTATGCAGGAGATATTTCAAGACAGGCAATCAATGTAGCAAAGGAAAATGCCAAGCTCAATCAGACGGCAGTTGTCTTTGAACGGAGTAATCTGTTTGAGGCTTTCAGTGGAAAGTTCGATGTGATTGTATCGAATCCGCCTTATATTCCCTCCGCTGAGATTCCAAGACTGATGCCGGAGGTGCGGGATTTTGAACCCCATGAGGCATTAGACGGTGAGGAAGACGGTCTGTTTTTCTACCGGAAGATTGTAGCAGGAAGTGTGGAATATCTGGAAGAAGGTGGCATTTTGTGTATGGAAATCGGATGTGAGCAGGGTGCGGCTGTTTCGGAGATGATGAAGCATTTTGGATTTTTAGATGTTACGGTAGTGAAGGATTTAGCAGGACTTGACCGGGTAGTCCGTGGTCATTTGTAGCGTAGCTGTTATGGATGACAACGAATGGTAAAAGGATAAAGGATGAGGTGAAGGATATGTTTGACAGATTAGATGATACATTGATTAGATATGAGGAAATTATGAACCAGCTAAGTGAGCCGGATGTGGCAAACAATGCGGAGCGTTTCAAACGGCTGATGAAAGAACAGAGTGATTTGACACCGATTGTGGAAGCTTATAAGGAGTACAAACAGTGCAAGCAGAACGTAGAGGATTCTCTTGCCATGTTAGAAGAAGAGAGCGATGAGGAAATGCGTGAGTTAGCAAAAGAGGAACTAAATGAGTCCAAGGCACGCATTGAGGAGTTAGAGCAGGAACTGAAAGTCTTACTACTTCCAAAAGACCCGAATGATGACAAAAACGTTATCGTGGAAATCCGTGCAGGTGCAGGCGGTGATGAGGCGGCACTTTTTGCAGCAGAGATTTACCGTATGTATGTACACTATGCGGAAAGCCAGAGATGGAAGGTTGAGACTTTAGAAATGGAAGAAATCGGAATCGGCGGTATGAAGTCTGTAAACTTCATGATTACAGGTCAGGGTGCTTATTCTAAGATGAAATACGAATCCGGTGTACATCGTGTACAGCGTGTGCCGGAGACAGAGTCCGGCGGACGTATTCATACTTCTACGATTACCGTAGCAGTTATGCCGGAGGCTGAGGAAGTGGATGTACAGATTGATGAAAAAGATGTCCGTATTGACGTTATGCGTGCTTCCGGAAATGGTGGACAGTGTGTCAATACGACGGATTCCGCGGTACGTCTGACACATTACCCGACGGGAATTGTAATTTACAGCCAGACAGAGAAATCCCAGATTCAGAATAAGGCAAAGGCGTTTGCCCTGCTTCGTGCGAAACTGTATGATATTGAGTGTCAGAAAGCACATGATGCGGAGGCAGATTTAAGAAGAAGCCAGGTTGGTACGGGAGACCGCTCCGAGAAGATTCGTACTTATAACTTCCCACAGGGACGTGTAACGGATCACAGGATTAATTTGACCTTGTATAAGTTAGATAAGATTATGAATGGAGATATTCAGGAGATTATTGATGCTTGTATTGCGGCGGATCAGGCTGCCAAGTTAAGCCGCATGAGTGAAATGGAGTAAAAAGCCTTATTTTATGCGGTTTTTGACGATTGAAACAGTGTAAAATAATTTGAAAAAAATAATAAAAAGACGGTTTTGACATTTGTCTCTGCCGTCTTTTCTTTTTGTCTGCGTATTTGATGCATGTACAACACTGTTTGGGTGTCTTTGATGTATTGTTGCTCCAGAGTAATTTATTAGAAGAATCTGTTGACAAAAGAATTCCATTTGCTAGAATATTAATAAATTAGCTGACACAAAAAAAGAATCGTATTCAAGCCAATTCTTTCAATGGAAATGTATGAATCATGTGGAAGAAGTTTGTAAATTGGAGACCAAATTATGTCATTAAAATATAATATTAGCTATGAAGTAGCTTCCACTATCTTTTTGATTATTCTACTTTTTTATATAAGATTGCAGTATGATACACATTCAAAGTTGAATAAAGAATTTCGGAAACTTACTTTGATAGGATTAATTGCAACTATTCTGGATGTGACAACAGCCGTTACAATCAGTTATGCAAGTGATGTACCGATAGGAGTGAATATTTTGCTGAATACACTGTATTTTCTATCGGTTGCGGCTTTAGGATATCAGGTTATGTATTATGTCATATATTATGTGCACAGGGATAGGATGAAGAGGTCGTTCATTCGGTTTCATCAGATTCTGATGTGTTTTTATGTTGCAGTGCTTATCACTAATATTTTTACCGGATTTTTTTTCTCTTTTACAAAGGCTGGGGAATATGTGAAGGGCTCGGCTTATCTGGCTGTCTATGTTGCACCATGCTATTTTGTCATGTGCTCCGCGATAATACTGATTTACAACTTTCAAAGATTTCGGATATGGCAGAGAATTTCCATATTTCTCTTTGTGATTTTTCAGATTTCGGGCACGGTACTTCAGATGGTTGTTTTCCCAGATATACTTCTGGCACTGTTTATGAGTGCATTGGGGCTTATGATGATGCTTTTTACGATGGAAACTCCTGATTATCAGAAGCTTGTAATTACAATTGAAGAATTAAGCGCAACGAAAAAAGTGGCAGAGAAGGCGAAAGAGGAAGCAGAAAGGGCAAAGGAAATTGCGCAGGAGGCGAATC
>JBJELL010000193.1:0-2465 GCA_051879115.1 Lachnospiraceae bacterium | reverse complement strand
TTTAGCCTCCTTTGGAAATTTCTTCTGATATGCCCTTTTTACCTCTTCATGACTCATGTTTCCAAGGTCTAACATTTCCCAGAGTTCATCTGCAAATAACGCCTGTCCGATACGATTTGCCTCCTCGTTAGACAATCCTGCCTGTTCAAAAACATATTGCCAGCGGTATCCTAGCAATACCTCTCCCACATCAAAAATTATATTTTTTATCATCTTCACATACTTCTCTCTTAAATTTATTTCTTTGGATTCTTTCGCTTTTTCATAAAATACATGTTATACTACTTCTATTAATAATACAAGGAGATTCTTTGATATGAAAAAGCCATTTATCGGATGTCTGTTTTTCCTGATAGTAACTATCCTGTTTTGTGGATGCAGTCAAAAACAGGAAAATCTTTCTAAGACGGATTTTTATTTTGATACCGTCATTACCATTACTTTATACGATTCTTCTGCCCAAAAACAGTTAGATGAGTGTTTCTCTCTTGCAGATAAATATGAAAAATTATTGAGTGCTACCGTAAAGGGAAGTGATATCTGGAACATCAATCATGCCGATGGAAAACCTGTAGAAGTATCGGACGAAACTGTCTTTCTTTTAAAAAAAGCCATTTTTTACAGCAGATTAAGTGATGGAGCCTTTGATATTACCATTGGAAAAGTATCTTCTCTTTGGGATTTTAAGAGTGATGAGCATGTTATTCCTTCCCAAAAATCCATCGATTCTGCCCTAAAAACAGTTGGATATGAGAATATTCAAATTGAGGGAAATACCGTCACCTTAAAAAATCCTGATACCCAGATTGACCTTGGCGGTATTGCAAAGGGGTATATTGCGGATCAGATGAAATCCCGTTTGAATGAACAGGATATCTATGAAGGTGTGATTAATCTTGGTGGAAATGTCCTGACCATTGGAAAAAAATCCTCCGGAGAGACTTATAAAATCGGAATTCAAAAACCTTTTGATACCAGCGGTTCTTCCATTGCTTCTGTGGAAATTACAGATGAATCCCTTGTCTCCTCCGGAGTCTATGAACGCTATTTTGAATTGAATAAAAAACGCTACCATCATATTTTAAATCCGGCTACCGGATATCCTTATGATAATGGTCTATTGGGCGTTACAATTATTACCTCTTCTTCTGCTGATGCAGATGCCTTAAGTACTACCTGTTTCGCCTTAGGATTAGAAGACGGAATGAAATTGATTGAAAATACGAAGAATACCGAAGCCATCTTCATTACAGAAGATTATGAACTGCACAAAAGTTCCGGTATCGGAACGGATATTCCATTTCAGGAATTGTAAATATAATTGCCCTGCATTATTTCTTTGTTGTCACCGTCTTTGCCTTCGACCAGCTTGAATAACTCTTCGTATTCTTTCCATTTATCTTTACAGTCTTATATGTACGGATTCTGACATAGTATTTCTTCTTTGCTTTCAGTTTAGAGATACTCTCCGATGTGGTCTTATTTTTGCTGATAGTCACTGTCTTTGTTGTTTTCTTTGTGAACTTACTGCTGGTGGAATACTGAATCTGATAACCGGTAGTCTGGCTCGTCTGTTTTTTCCACTTAAGGCTGAAACCTTTTTTCGCCGCACTTACTTTTGAAATACTCGTGGACTTTGGAATAATGGTAAAGGTCTTTTTGATCGTTCCGTTGTAATTGCCTTTAAAGGTAATCGTTACCGTATACTCTCCAACGTTTTTTCTTCCTTTCGAGTAGCTTACCGTATAATCTGTTCTCTCTTTCAGCATCTTATTTTCGCTGTCTTTTACTGTCACGGAAGGTTGTCTTGTCTTACCGTTATATTCATAAGTGGTTCCTGAAATTTTTACGCTTGACAAAGCATGAATCTTTGAGGTTTTTATAACCTCACCACATGTGGTACAACGTTTTACGATACTACCATCCTTATCCATTTCAGCCGGTTCTGTATAGCTGTGAACCGTATGGTCTTTCTTAGCCAGTTGTTCTTCTTTTATAGAGCCGCACTGCAGACAGGTTCTGGTTCTCACACCTTCCTCTGTACAGGTAGGACACTTTGTGACATAAGGTTCACTGTAATCGTGTCCTAATTCCGGAACCTGCTCTGTATAGGAAGGTTCCGGACATTCTGCGTGTTTACAACGATAATATTTCGTTCCAGAACTGGTACAGGTCGGCTGCGTGTATTTTTCCAGCTCATAGTTGTGACCACTCGCCGGCAAATCAATATGCTGTACATCTTCACATCTGCTGCATTGCATCTCATAGAAACCTTTTTGAGTACAAGTAGGCAAAGTATTCTGGGTTATCTCATAAGAATGACCATATGCTTTGGAAGTCTGTGTGGTGGATTTTCCACAATTCGTACAGGTTTTCACCACTTTTCCATCTGTGGTACAGGTTGCCTCCCGCTCCTCTGTAATCTGATAATTGTGTCCCTTTCTGCTGCCCGATTCCGCAACCGT
>JBJELL010000192.1:0-2476 GCA_051879115.1 Lachnospiraceae bacterium | reverse complement strand
ATTTTTTCCTTGATTTCATTAAGCTGGGCATTGCGTTCTTCTGCCCACGAATATCTCCTCAGATAGACTCCCGAATATTTCGCTATCACTCCGGTATCTCCGGAAAGCATCTGATACAGGTCGCACTCCACCGAATCGGTACGGATAAATTTCTTTTGTCCTTCGCTACCTATGATATGTTCAATTCCTGCATCTTTCAGCCTGTTCTTAAGTCTTGACATCGTTACCCAGTAGATACTGTCATTTGCCAGCTTATCCGGCCACAGACAGGCAATAGCATCTCCTCCGGTAATGCCGGTCTCTCCACGGTCAACTAAAAGGGAAAACAGTTCCTCCTGTTTCGTGTGTCCGAGCTGAAGCGGACTGCCGTCCACCATAATTGACAAATCGGGCATGGTATGTATCTCCACCTTTTTCCTTGGTCTTGGGCGAACATAAGATGCCTTTTCTAATTCCTTTTCTACATCTTTCCTAGAATAAGGTTTTAAGAGATAACCGATTGCCTCTACGCCAAAGGCCTGTAATGCATATTGTTCAAATGCAGTCACAAAAACGATACGGATATTCTGGTCTGTCTCTTTTAATCTCTTAGCAAGCTCAATGCCGTTTATCATCGGCATCTCTATATCCAAGAAAGCCACATCCACCGGGTTTTTTTCCGCCCAATTTAAGGCATCTTCGCTTTTTCTAAACAGATTCAGTTCATCAATCAAAGACAGTCCCTTCACCGTCAGACGAAAATTTTCAAGTAATGTACTTTCATCATCTACATAGATTACTCTCATCTTCCTGCCTCCTCTATGGGTATTTTGATTGTTACCGTTGTTCCTTTTCCCAAGGTACTCTCAATCGCAAGGCTGCCGTGTACCATGTTTTCTAAACGGTAACGGACATTTCTAATGCCTACGGAATCTTCTTTTTCACATTCCTCTAGCACAAAACCTACGCCATCGTCGATAACAGTTATAACAATATACTCTGACTGTTTCGTAGTCTGCAATGTGATGGTGCCGCTTCTGTCATGTTCTAACAGTCCATGCTTGATGGCATTTTCCACGATAGGCTGTATGGTAAGCGGTGGAATCCGAAAGCTCGTTACCTCAATGTCCTTTGCAAAGGTAATCATATCCTCGAATCTTAACTGTTCTAATGCAATATAGTCTTCTAACTGCTCTAACTCCGTCTGAAAATCAATCAGTCCCTCTTCCTCGATAATTCTTATATTACGCCTGAGATATCTCGAAAAGCGAATCAGGGCATCATCCGCCTTTTCAGGGTCCGACTTACAATAGGTACTGATTGTCGTAAGAACATTGAAAATAAAGTGGGTACGAATCTGGCTCATCATTGCTGCAATACGTCTTCTCGTCAGTTTTCGTTCCTGCTCCGCTAACTGCCTGTCTTTTTCTGCTAACTGCAACTCCTGTTCACTGTAATTGAACATGGTGGCAATTCCCATGAACACAATATACAAAAGGAAAGCCGTCAGAGAAAACAGAAGCCCGGAGGAGTTGCCTTTGATATAAAATGCTGCCATGTCTGCAACTGCACCCACTACACAGATATAGGAGAGTTTGTTTCCCACAAACATTTTGGGCTTTTGAGGATATTTTACCCGTTCATAGACAGCCATCCCGATTGCTCCAAAAGCTCCGACACCAATCAAAATATGGGTGATATACAAAATATTTCGCAAATCTACGATACCGAGAAATTGAAGCACTAACTCTATCAGACATATCAGGGATGTTATAATACAGTAGGTATCCAGAACAAAACGCCCTTTTTTCGTAAAATACTCCTCTGTCCATTTAATCAACGGAATCATGCCTAACATCAGCATTGTAACCGATACATAGAACAGAAATACCGGCTTATCCGAGAGAATAAAAGGCGTAAATCTTGTATCTGTCAGCCTCCAGAATCCCAGCATCATAGAGAACAACCCCAGTGCCACAATATTTTTGCCCCGGCGTTTTTTCAACATATTATAACCTGCTACACAGATAAAGATCACACCCACAAATATCGCCATCATGCCTAATATAAGCTGCGGCAAATCTTTGAACAACCGTTGACTGTAGACAGCCAAAGATGAGCCTATCAGAAACTCAACCTCTCTGTCACGGAAACTCTCATAGACCGGTGTAATCTCTACACGGACTTCCTTTCCTACATCTTCCCTATAGAGGGGTATCATGACCCAGTTACTACCCACGGTCTTACTAATTCGGTTTGTTTCTGAAGGCTTTAAACTGTATATCTTCTGCCCATCCAGATAGACATCCACATACTGGTGGACGGTATAAAAAGCAAGATGTGTATCGTTATCAAGTGTTTCGTCAAGGGTAAAGGTATATTCCTTTTTGACACCGATGGGGGTATCGGCATCCTCCACCTCTGAACAGATATAGCTTTTCAAAACTACAAATCTGGAATCATTTCTGCTTTGCGATACCTCTATATTATCTGTAGC
>JBJELL010000191.1:0-2485 GCA_051879115.1 Lachnospiraceae bacterium | reverse complement strand
TATTGCTGTCCTTTTCGACAACACATTCATATTCAGTCAGTTCCCGGTACTCCCCATGCTCTCTCCTCTGAACTACCCGGTTATTTAATGCAAGCGCAGCATATAAAAACAGAGCCAAAGAAGCCAAAACACAGATTATATATAAAATTTGTATACTCTTCTTTCGTCTTTTGTTCATCTTTGATACCTGAGTCTTAATCATTCAAGAAAGAATCCTGCAAAGCAGAATTCTCCGCCTAAGATAAAAAAGCACATCAATATCGTTTCCATATTGATGCGCACATCTGAATTATATTCTAATGATTCATACAATCCTGTTAGTACAATTTTACTATTTATTTTTTTCCCATGCAAGGTCATAGTCCTTACTATTTGCAAAAATTTCCTCAAATTTCCGTTTTTTTCGTACTTTTCATAAGAGAAGACATCAGACAAACCCCCTCTGCTCCTGCCTTTAAACAGTCTTCTCTATTCTGCGGAGTAATTCCACCAATGGCATAGACCGGGATATGAACAGACTTACAGACTGCTTCTAAAAAATCCGTTCCCCTTGGGGCTGCTCCCTTTTTACAGTCAGTAGCAAAGATATGTCCTGCAATCAGATAGGATGCTCCCTCCTCTTGTGCCCTTACTGCCTCTTCTATGGCATGAATGGAGACTCCGATTGTCTGAAATTTTTTCTTTTCTTCCACTGTCATATCCAAAAAATAATGATACGGAAGATGAATCTTTTTAACTCCCATCTGCTTTGCTGTTTCCGTATAGGTATGCAGATAGAAAGGTGTCTGATACCTCTCACAGAGGGGTTTGACTTTTTCTGCTAATTCCCGATATGCGGATTCGCTCAAATCCTTTTCCCGCAGGATGATTCCGTCTACCCCCGACTGTAGGACTCTTTCTATCTGAATACAAAAATCTCCTTCTACTAACTTCCGGTTTGTGACACAAATTGTTTTACACGTATACATAATCGTTCAATACCGGCTGCAAGCCCTCGTCTGCCATATCCGAATACATCTGTCCGAAACTTCTGTCATCGGAAATCTCAAACTGCTCATCTCCGGTTCCTTCCTCTTCTTTTCCTAAATACTTACTCTCATGGTCGCCGATACCTGTAGACACTCCCGCTGATACCTTTGTTGCCGCAATCTTGACAATGCCGTCACGGAAATGTTTTTCCTCTCTTGAAGATACGGTAATTCCCACATATGGAAGGAAGATACGGTATGCACAGAGTATCTGACAGAGTTCTTTTTCATGGACATCTAAAGGATTAATCTTATCGTTGTTAATAATCGGACGCAGTCTCGGACAGGACAGGGAATATTCCACATGAGGATATTTTCTTTGCAGATAGTATACATGGAGAGCTGAAGCTAATGCATCCTTTCTAAAATCTGCCAATCCTAAAAGAGCAGAAAAAGCAACTCCTCTCATGCCGCCGCGGATTGCCCGCTCCTGTGCATCAAAACGATAAGGAAATACTCTCTTATGTCCCATGAGATGAAGGGTCTCATATTTATCCGAATCATAGGTTTCCTGAAATACCGTCACATAGTCTGCCCCACATTCGTGCAGGTAACGGTACTCATCGGTATTGACCGGATATATTTCAAGTCCTACGTTGCGGAAATATTTTGAAGCTAATTTACACGCCTCGCCGATGTAGGTCACATCACTCATACTGCGGCTCTCTCCTGTTAACATCAAAATTTCTTCGATTCCCGAATCCGCAATAATCTTCATTTCTTTTTCGATTTCTTCTTTTGTTAATTTCTTTCTTGCAATGTCGTTATAACAGTTAAATCCACAGTAGACACAGTAGTTCTCACAATAGTTTGCAATATAGAGCGGAGTAAAAAGATAAACGGTGTTTCCGAAGTGTTTTCCGGTCTCTATCTTCGCCTTTGCTGCCATTTCCTCTAAATGTGGAAGTGCCGCCGGAGACAGTAAGGCTTTAAAATCTTCTATGCTGCATCGTTCTGTTGCTAATGCCCTCCTTACATCTGCATCGGTATAGCTGTCATAATCGTAACTGTTCATCTGATTCAAGACCTTTTCCATGATATCGGAAGAAATCTGCTCCATTCCTTTTAAATATTCCATGTGATTTTTCCGGCTAGAAGGATCCTGCTCAATACGGTGTTTTTTTTCTAAGGCTTTCTCACTTAATTTATCCGAATCTACAAAAAACTGATTTTTCTTCATACTGTCCACCTCTAATCCCTTAAAAATCCTGTCAATGGGTCGGAGGCAGAAGCACCACGCTCTAACACTCTTCCAAGTCCTGACAGATAAGCAGCTCTTCCCGCTTCGATTGCATTTTTAAATGCTCCTGCCATTGCCGGAATATCTCCTGCAGTTGCAATGGCTGTATTTGCCATAATTGCTGCGGCTCCCATTTCCATTGCCTCACATGCCTGGGATGGTCTTCCAATTCCTGCATCTACAATAACCGGAAGGTCAATCTCATCGATAATAATCT
>JBJELL010000190.1:0-10830 GCA_051879115.1 Lachnospiraceae bacterium | reverse complement strand
TAAGACTTACAGAAGAATCCCAAAGCCCTCTTACATGCATTTTTACAGCGGCTTCCCAATCCTCGTTTTACGACGCGGAAAATTCCCCACATGCCGGATTCCACATCCCATTTCAGACTTCCGGAACGATAGAGATAATCTCCGGGACAGGAAGCTCCCTGTTCTAACTCTATATCAAATCGGTTACCGATACTGATGGCTCCCTGTAATGGAATATCTCTTGAAAGCGGGTCTTTTGGCTGTTCTTTCCACAGATGTCCGTGGACTGCAAATCCTGTATTTCTCGGTTTATCTGCCGGCATCATGGTTCTGAATACAACTCTGTCTCCGGTATAGGCTTTCAATACCGGGGTTGCCGGGTCTCCGTGGACTTTACTGCTAAATACTTTCCGAACTCTGTTGTCTTTTTCTAACCGGTTGGCAAAACGTTCTGAACGGTAGTTATATCCCTTTTCCCCTGTGTCTTCTGCATCCGGTTCTTCCCCTTCTTCAAAGGTAGTCTGAATGATGTTGCCATTTTTATCTAAAAGACGGATTCCATTCTGTATAAACAGTACATATTCCCTAAAGTTCTCCATTCCCGGTGCCGTTACTACCGTCTGTTCTTCAAAGTCTCCGGATTTTTTACTGAAATTCCGATACCACTTTGCACCTGCCGGTTCAATGATAATAGAGCCAAACAAACCGTGATACCTGTGATTTCTCATATCTCCAAAGGATTGCAAAATACAGGTTCCATATTCTTTATCTGCTTTCCAGAGATATTTTTTACTCTCTCCGATTCCTACCGTCTGTTCTCTGTTGTTATACCCCACATTGATTCCCGAATCGCAGACCGGGTCATACTGCAAGAACTGCGGATTTAAGGAAACACGGGAAGAAGGAGTGTGTTCTTTATCCAATGGTACCTTCGGATAGTCAAAATACGGAATTGGTTTTTGCGGGTCAAACAGGTTGTGGAGGGTTACCTCTATCCAGTCCCCCACATTAGCACGAAGAATCAAAGGTTTCGGTTCCCAGTCTCCGGTCATGGCTTTTTCCGCTTCTTCTATTGGTACGAAGACGAGTCCGTCCGGATCGTGGTCTCCGTATTTGTTATAACAGATGTTAGTCTGTACTGCTGCAATCTCATATTTTCTTATGACGTCATCTTTTCCCGGACACGGTGGCAATGGCAGAATCTGGTTTTCCCTGTGACAAAGTGGCTTTAAATGTGCTTTTTCCTTATCATAGGCTCTTATAATTCCCCAAAGTCCTAACCATGCATCGTCAATTCCTCCGGAATAGTAGAGGTAGTCTCCCGGCAGATACGGTTTTGTGATATTGATGTTAAATGCTTCCGAGATACCAATCGTCTGGGAGGCTGCCATCGGGGAATTCACATCGGCAATCTCTTTTCTCCAGGACATTCCTGTAATGTTAAAAGCATGCTGTTCCTCATGGGCACCGTCTAGAAGACGAATCATTAGTTCATCCCCGGCATAGGTCTCTAATACCGGTGTGGCAGGGTCTCCATGCACCAAAGAACTGAAGATATAGGCAGGGTCCTCTTCCTTTTTCAGCCTCTCTCTCATCGGCTCTGCACGGTAGTTAATTCCCATGACTCCGGGGTCATCGTGGGAACCCGGTACCTCAGGCGGATTCAAAGCCTTTCCGTCCTTATCAAACAGCAGTGCAAAATCGTGCACAAACAGTGCAAATTCACGGAAGGAAGTTCCGTCCTTTCTCTTAATCACTGCCTTTGTTCCCGACATAAGTGGTTCTCCGGTGCAGACATCGTGGAAGGTTGCCCCTGCCTCTTCAATAATCATAGCCCCGAACATTCCATGCTGCTGATGGGAATTCGCAAAGAGATGGTCGTGGAAGAATACTGTCCGAAGCTCCGTGTCTGCAAAGAAACGTTCCACTAAGGTCTCATACTGTCTTGCCCCTGCAATGTTATTCCATCCATTCGCCGCCCCGTCTGATACAATCGTATCAAATTTCACAAGATGCACATGATGTCCTACAATGTCGGTTCTAGTACGAAGCTGGAAAGGAGTCGCTTCTAGATATTCCGGCAAAAGATTCGTAGTACGAAATTCAATACAGTCTCCTGCATTAGCACGGATAACAAGAGGCTCTACCTGAATCTTTCCTTCTTCCACCTTTTTTATATAAGATTCCAGACCGCCATGCCGTTCTAATTCTTCTTTTAACACAAAGAATCTCCCCTGAGGGTCATGCCAGCCGTAACTGTTGTATTTTACATCTGCCTGCACCATTGCCATTTCAAAGACCTTAACCTTTTTGCAGTCGTCCGTATGGCACGGACAGGTCTCAGTATACAGAGCCCCCGGTGCAGAGTTTTCTACAAAGTTTGCCTCTTCTAGCGGCGTTGGTTCTATCACATTGTTTCCATCAGCATCTAAGATACCAAATGGCGGCTGTAATGGTGCTTCACCTACAGTTCCGTTAATAAAGTTCGGATAGCCCGGATGTTTCTTATCTTTTTTCGGCGGTCTCTCCCGGTCCTTTAATGGAAGTAATGGTGGAATTTCTGTTCCATCCGGCAAGGTTCCGCTTCCATCCTCTAAGCGGTCGTGTATTCTCCACAACGTCCACATTCCCTCGTGAAAATGAGGATAGAGGTGGCAATGAAAAATCACATCTCCAATGACACCATTAAGGCTACCTGCTCCGTGCAGAATGTCTAACGTATAACATTCCTGAGGACTGATAGAGATGGAATCTAAAATTGTCGAGGATGGATTCTCCCCTTCTAATCTCCATTGGTGGTTGTGTAGATGGAAGACATGGGTTTCTTTGATGCCGCCGTGAATCAGGCGGATTTTCGCCGGATCTCCCACATATGCCCGAAGAATCGGCGGTGCCGGGTCTCCATACACCCAGGAACTCATAGATACATCCTCCCCGGAATCTGCCGGGTCATCGGTTAAAGGCATTCTGTTTCGCATCGGTTCCGCACGGTAACTGATTCCGGTGGTGGAGGACGGCAATCCCGTATGGTGGTCAACAGGCTGCATGCCATCCTTATCTTTTATCTCAAGTTCATCGTGAAAAAATACGGCGTATTCACGAAATGCCGGCTTTCCCGGAGTATAGATATCAGCAAACAGCCCGCTTTCTAACTCTTCTCCGGTTTCTGGATTGAGCCATTTTGATTCCGGCGGTTCAACGATGATGGCACCAAAAAGTCCATGCACATTCGTTCCCTCTTCACTGCTTCTAGCATCTGCCATATCGTGAAAGAGATAGACACCTTCCGTTTTTGCATACCAGACATATTGAATTTCAGAGGATGTGGTACTGTCATGGTTAAATCCCACGCTCGCACCGTCAGAGGTCTGCACATCATATTCTAAGCCCTGTACATGAATGGAAAGCGGCCTTTTTAAGGAATGTTTAAAACAGATGTGTACCTCATCTCCCTGATTGACACGAAGGACTAAAGGTTTTACCTCTTCATAGGGCTGTGGTATTTCCTGATTGAAGTTCTCAAAGGCTCCTTTTTCGATTCTCCTTGCATCCTCTGCTAGTACATAGAGCAGACCATCCGGATCGTGGTCTCCATATTTATTATAGACGATGGGAATCTGTATTGCCTCTATATGAAAGGTACGGACTCTGATATTTTCGGGATATTTACACAATTCCATCTCTATACCCACCTTTCGCATCCGGTTTCTAAGATTCTAAGATAGTGGTTTGCCTCTCTTAAAACATGGTCTGCTAACAATGGCAGAATCAGTCCCGCAATCTGACAGTCGATAATTCCTCTTGTTCCTGCCGCCTTAAAATCTCTGTACTGCATCGTAGTTTCTAAGGTTCTTGCCCTTAAATCATCCGTTACCATACCGTCTTTTTCTCTTGCTTCTTCTAACAGTCTTTCATACTCTTTTGCAAATCCGTCTGCCGTATCAATCAATTCTTCCTCTGTCGGGTCTAAAAGTCCTCTGATAAACAACGCATGTTCCATCATAATCCGGTTCCAGAAGGTTTCCATCTGCAGCATATCCTGATTCGATATGCTTCCTCTTCTTTCTAGTTGTGCTATGGTAGAGCGGTATAATATCGCCTCTCTTCGAATATGCTCTACTAGCAGCGGATAATTAAATGTAAAAAGCTGACAATCTGCCATATCTCTTATAATTCTCTCCTTAAACTCGATAAGACCGGTTGTCAGCTGTAATGCAATTCTATTCAATTTTCTCACCCGGTTCATCATTCCACGGGTCTCTTTTTTTCCGCATCCGGCTTTTAATGCCTGCTCTGCTCTTGTGATTTCAGTATCTATCTCAATTCCTGTTAAGAAAGCGGTTCTTCTTTCCGCTCCTAATGTGAACTGTGTCGTAATTTCTCCTGAACTAAGGACATCTTCCCCAATCCAGTCTTCACTGATTTTTACAACTTCCCTTAAGAAATTCTCGAACTGTTCCCTGAACCAGTCGGCTCTTTTGATAAACTCCTCATTCTTTGCCGGAAATCCCGCCAATAAGAAAAGAGAATGTTCCTTCATAATTCTTCCGAAAAATAAATGTGTTTCTAATGATGATGATATATAGTCGCCTTTCATTCTGCATACCTCAGTTTTTAGTTTTCATTACTATTGTATGCAGAACTCTGTTTTTCGACCTTATCCGAACTCTATATCTTTAAGAAAAAAAGTTTTCAGCAATCGTATAATCCTCATCCTCTACTACGCCACCGGTTAAGAAATGTGCCATTTCCTTGTTAAAAAAGTGCATTTCTACCCCGCCCTGTTCGTCACTTAGGATAAACTCATCCTCTTTGATATATCCATCATCTAAAAGATATTTCGCAAAGACACAGATACCTCCTTCGTACCGGTCTGCTTCCTTTCCATCTTTGTCATACATTCTGACCATAATCTTTCCGTCATTTACAATCGGTCCATACAACAGAGCACTTGCATTGCTTCCGAAATTCCGTTTGCAAAGCATCTCAATATTTCTCTCCTGTAAAAAAACATCATTTTTATTTGGGTCTAATATCAAATAACTGTTTCCTCTTCCTTTATATTTCTTTAATGTAATGGTATCCATACGCCGCCGCTCCTTTCACCCTTCTGTTTCTGTTCTATCTATATTTTATTATACTATAAATATTTGCTCTTTCTAGTGTGATTTGTGCTTGAAACCATGCAAAAAGTGCTGTACAATAACATATAATATTAGAACAAACTAAAAGTGGCGGGAGGAATTACATGTATCCATTAGAAGAGAACTTAAAAAGCGGTTATTTACAGCAGAACTTCAAATTATTTCACTTAAAAGATAAAACGGACAGGGACTTTGATTTTCATTACCATGACTTCGATAAAATTATCATTTTTCTATCGGGAAAGGTTACCTATGTGGTAGAGGGCAAATCCTACCATTTAAAACCCTGGGACATTCTGCTAGTACGCCACCACGCCATTCACAGACCGGTAATTGACAAGAATAATGTCTATGAGAGAATTGTTATCTGGGTCAAAAAAGAGTTCATTGAACAGCAGCACCGTACCGACTGCGACCTCTCTTCCTGTTTTGAAAAAAGTCTAGAGCGGAGCTTTAACTTAATCCGCACCCGTTCTTCTCTCCAGTCTGAGATTCAAACGATTATCACAAATCTTGAGGATAGTCTCAGAAGCGATGATTTTGGACACGATTTACTCAGCGACACTTACTTTTTACAGCTTCTAGTCTACATCAACCGGGTCTTTTTAGACTCTTCTTTTTCACAGGATGAATCCGACTTAACCTATAACAAACAGATTACGGAGCTGATAAAATACATTAACACCCACCTGAATGAAGATTTATCCAATGAGGCTCTTGCTAATAAACTTTTCCTAAGCAAGTATTATCTGATGCACCGCTTTAAGGAGGAGACCGGCTATACTCTGCACAGTTATATCGAACAAAAAAGACTGCTGCACGCTTCTGAACTCATCAAAGAAGGTGTAGCAGTCACAAAAGCCGCACAGGAGTGCGGCTTTAAAGAGTATTCTACTTTTTTACGCGCCTTTAAACGCAATTTTCATATCTCGCCAAAAGAGCTACTGTCGGATGTAAATTCCCTGTGATTCGATAAAATCCTGTAATTCATCCTGAGCTTCCTGCGGCCATTCAGGGTCAAGCTCTGTCTTTTTGACATCCTTCTCCTGATTCATTAAGTCTCTTTCCTTTTCTTTCATTCTGTCACTCCTTCTCGTGCTTCGTGTCTTCAATTACCTTTTCTAATGCCCCTTGCTTTTCAGCCAGAATTGCTTCTACCTGCTCTTTTGTCACCTCATCGGATTCCTTCATTCCATAGAAGCTTGAAGGCGGTAAGGCAGCTTCCTGCTTTGCCTTTTCTAACAATTCCTGCTGTTCCATCTCTTCTCTTCGTTTCATCTCTAAAGCAGCTTCTGCTGCCGCTTTTGACCTTTGGCGTTCCTTTTCTTCTGCTTCTTTCTGCTGTTGCAGTTCTTCTACCGTAACATAGTGAACATTTGCCCTTTTTATCACGCTTCGCTTTAGCTGTTCCCTTCTGTTGCGTTCATCTATTAAATCTCTCATAGGCAGCCCCTTTTTGCTTCCAGCTTTTGATTTTATTCTATCATATCATTTTTTAAAAATAAAGATATTTTGAATAAGTTTCCAACCCTAAGGACATCCTAATATCATCTTCTTTTTCCTACATAAATTTATTCAGGAGGACTTCGTTATGGCAGCATACAAGGTTGAAATCTGCGGTGTCAACACTGCAAAACTACCTATTTTGAAGGAGAGTGAAAAGGAAGAACTTTTTGCACGAATCAAACAAGGAGACTTAGCTGCCAGGGAAACTTACATCAAAGGTAACTTAAGACTGGTTTTAAGTGTTATCAAACGCTTTTCAAATCACAATGAAAATGTGGATGACCTTTTTCAGATTGGGTGTATTGGACTGATAAAATCTATTGATAACTTTGACCCAACCATGGGAGTAAAATTCTCGACTTACGCCGTTCCCATGATCATTGGCGAGATTCGCAGATACTTAAGAGACAACAACTCCATAAGGGTGAGCCGTTCTTTGCGTGACACCGCTTATAAGGCAATTCATGCAAGGGAAATCTTAACAAGAACAGCCACTACAGAACCCACTTTAGAGGATATTTCAAAGGAAACCGGTATCTCACAGGAAGATATCATCTTTGCCCTGGATGCTATCCAGAGTCCTCTAAGCCTTTATGACCCGGTCTATACGGACGGGGGCGACACCCTCTACGTCATGGACCAAATCAGTGATAAAAAGAACAAAGAGGAGAAATGGGTAGAAGACCTCTCTTTGAACGATGCTATGGACAGACTGAATGAACGGGAGAACTATATTATCCGCCTGCGTTTTTTTGAAGGAAAAACGCAGATGGAAGTTGCCGAAGAAATTCACATTTCCCAGGCACAGGTCTCCCGTTTAGAAAAATCAGCCCTAAAAAGCATGAAGTCCTATCTGTCCTTAAAATAAGAATATGACAGACCGATTATCTGTCCCATTTTTCACAGAGTGCATTTATCTGGTCGGCAAACTTGGCTAAGTCCTTATTGGCAACTCCTTCATTCCTCTGAATGACTGCCATAAGGCGCTCTCCCGCCGCCACAAGTCTTGCAAATACATTCGATACTGCCTTACTGCTCTTTTTCTTCTTCTGTACAATTTCTCTTGAACCTTCTGCAATCCTTGTATTTAACTTTAAGTCAAAGATATCTCCGCTATATGGTGCGATTGCCTCTAAATGCTTTTCTTCTCTTAGACATTCTGCAAAACTTTCGCACACCTCATCGTCGCCGTGTACCACAAAGACTCTCTTTAGCGGACTCTCAAAGGCACCAATCCACTCTAAGAGTTTTTTCTTATCTGCATGACCGCTCAAGCCCGGCAGGTTGAGTATCTTTGCATGTACCTCAATCAGTTCTCCAAAGAGTTTTACTTCTTTTACTCCGCCTAAAAGTGCATTTCCCAATGTACCCGGAACCTGAAATCCCACAAATACCACGGTAGAATCCTCTCTCCAGAGATTGTGTTTTAAATGATGTCGGATACGTCCTGCCTCGCACATACCCGATGCCGAGATAATGACCTTAGATTTTGCATCAAAATTAATCCGTTTCGATTCCTCACTTGTAATTGCCATCTTCAAGCCGTCAAAACGGATTGGATTGATTCCGTGATTTACCAAATCCAACGCCTCATCATCAAAACACTCCGCTACGTTTTTATGAAAGATTCCCGTTGCCTCTACCGCTAACGGACTGTCAATATAGACCTCAAAATCGGGATATTCCGGCACCAGATTTTCTGTCTTTGCCTTTCTTAAAAAGTACAGCAGTTCCTGGGTACGTCCAACGGAAAATGCCGGAATTACAACATTTCCACCCCGGCGGAAGGTCTCGGTAATAACCTCCGCTAACTCCTTTGCGTAGTCTACAGAGATATCGTGTAGACGGTCTCCATAAGTGGATTCCATAACCACATAATCTGCTTCTTTTAAAAACTGCGGGTCTTTGATTAACGGCTTATTTCCATGTCCGATATCTCCGGAAAATACAATCTTTCTCTCACATTCCTCATCCTTTGCCCACACTTCAATGGAAGAAGAGCCCAACAGATGTCCTGCATCTACAAAACGTACGGTAAGCTCCGGACAAATCACAATCTTCTCTCCATAGGCACATGGCACAAAGTGTTCCATTACCCCGAGTGCGTCATTTATATCGTACAGGGGTACAACTTCCGGTTTTCCGGCACGTCTTGCCTTCCGATTCTTCCACTCTGTTTCAAACTGCTGAATGTGTGCACTATCTTTTAACATAATGTCACAAAGTTCTGTCGTTGCATTGGTCGCGTAAATTTTTCCACGAAATCCGCGGCTGTACAAAAGCGGCAGCAATCCCGAATGGTCAATATGTGCATGGGTAATCAATACATAATCAATCTCGGATGCATTGACCGGAATATCCTGATTTACATACAAATCCGGTCCCTGTTCCATACCACAGTCCACTAAAGCATGAACTTCCCCAATCTGTAAATAGTGACAGCTACCGGTGACCTCATGGTCCGCCCCTAAAAATTCCAACTTCATAGCATCTTCTCCTTTAGTACATTCATCTAGTCTTTTTATCAGTATAGCATACTTTGCCTAAATTGTGTATACAATTACTCGAATTTTACAATTTCTTTTTTTAGTCTTTTCATGATTTTTTTCTCTAATCTTGAGATGTAAGACTGCGAGATACCAAGCATATCTGCCACCTCTTTTTGTGTCATCTCTTCCCCGTTCTTCGTTCCAAGTCCAAACCGCAGTTCCACGATGGTTCTCTCCCTGCCGGAGAGCTTTTTGATGGCTTCTTTTAACAGTTGTTCCTCTACCTCTGTTTCGATATCCTTATATATAACATCCTCTTCCGTGCCGAGCACATCGGATAATAATAGTTCGTTTCCATCGTAATCCACATTTAATGGTTCGTCGATACTCACTTCTAACTTGGTCTTGTTATTTCTCCTTAAATACATGAGAATCTCATTTTCAATACAGCGAGAGGCATAAGTGGCAAGTTTGATATTTTTCTGCGGATTGAAAGTATTGATGGATTTTATCAGACCAATGGTTCCAATAGATATCAGGTCTTCTACCCCCACCCCTGTATTATCGAATTTTTTGGCTATGTATACAACTAATCTTAAGTTGTGCTCTATCAGCACCGACTTCGATTCTTTCGACTGTTCATCTTCTCCCTCTACAAGACCCTGAATATAATGTGCTTCGGCAATGGCATCTAAAGGAGGCGGCAGTACCTCGCTTCCTCCGATATAATGTACTTCATTACTCTTTTTCCAGAACATAGAGTAAAAGGATGGCATAATCCGAATTCCCATCCGGTCCTTTAAATTCATTTTTATGTACATATAACTTCTCCTTTCTTCTACCACAATCTTCCATTCAGTATCACCTGATACTCACTGCTTTTTATGAATTCTTCCTCTACCACTGCAAATACTGCCGGCTTTATCTGTAATTCCTGTTTTTTTCTCTGAATACAGAGCCCATCTAAGGTTACCGCCTGTATCAGCCCATGTTCCTTTCCAAGCGAGACAAAGGGAATATAGCGGCAGGGCAGTTCTTCTGCTCCTTCTATCTGTGCAAGCGTATCCTTTGCAATTAAGCTGACCGGAAGCTTTACATAAGGGTCTACCAGTAAATTTCCCGTATCAAAAAATCCCTTTGTGGAAAATTCGCACTCTCCCTGGCATATCTTTATATCGTATATCTTTTCTTCTTCTGATTTTCCTTTGTAGAGAATTAGAAAACCTGTCAGTAATACTGCCGCAGCCGCCATCACCCAGCCAAAAAGATGTGTCTTCCCTAAGACCTGACAAAGCCATTGCACACATCCCCCTGTAAGCATCATCAACAGATATCCCGCCGTATAATCCAGTATGAATTCCCGGAAGTTTTTTTGCCGAAAGCATCCGTAGAACATAAGAGGATTCACAAGAAAGTGGACAAGTAGTCTGTAAACTATGCCGTTTTTCAATGCCAGCATAAGGACTGTGGTGCATAAGACTCCTGAAAATGCTGCCAATATCATGCGTTTTATTCTGCATTCCTTATTTCTTACTTCTCTTAATAACAAAAGTGTCAGATAATCAAAAAAGAAATTGGTAAATACATATACATCTATGTAAAACTCATAATACACATTCCACCTCCATTGCTTTGACTGTGGCTTATTATAACGGATAGCTTTCGTAATTTTTGTCAAAAAAAGAAAGGACTGCTATAAAATAATTTTTATA
>JBJELL010000189.1:4608-10936 GCA_051879115.1 Lachnospiraceae bacterium | reverse complement strand
AATCTGTTTCATTAAAATAAGGTTCTCCATAGGTATCTGTTTTTTAATACTTCCATTATGCCAATCCGGCGGATAAACATCAAGATATGATTGGCTAAAATTCCGTTAAAGTTTTAAGGAAAGCAAATTAGGACTTTCCTCCTAGAAAAAACCCCAAAAAAAAATAGGACTTTTTGACGGCAAAAAAAGGGCGAAAATTGTGGGACTTTTTGACGATTGAAAGGAAAAAGTCAGCATGTTATATTCAAATCATAGAAGATGTCCGGAAAAACAGATGAAAGGGAGGGAGTGCATCAGACGGGATGATGTGCGAAAATAATGATTAAAAATAGAAAGATTGTTACAAAGCTTTATCTGGTAATATCACCACTTTTAGTACTCTTGATATCAGGAGCAGTCTACTTTTACTATGCGGAATTGAATATTTACAGACAGGCAAAAGAGATGTATCATGACCAGCTTTATACGATTCAGACCGCATTGTTAAGTGCAGACAGAGATTTTTATCAGGCAAATACAGCAGAGCAGCAGATTTATTTTTCCTCCACGATAGACAGCAGGGAGAATTATCTGAAAGAATACAACGAAAACGTAGAACAGACCGGGGAAAGACTAGAAGAAGCTCTAGAAACAGCGAAAAAGGACAAAGAGCTTTTAAACAGCTTTCAGGCAGAAAAAGTAGAGGGTACACTTGCAGAGAATGCTGCTACACTAGAAGAAGATTTGGAAAACTGGTATGCCTCATATGACCCGGCTACAGGAAAAGGTGACTATGAGAAAAAACAGGAATATTTCCAGGATATTCGTGGAAAACTGGACATCTTGCAGCAAATAATGGAAGAGTACAGCATAAAAAAAGGTGCAGATTTACAGTCAGAAATCCGAAGAGTATGCCGTGAGGTTCTTGCAGGAACTGTGATTATCGTCATTGCGGCATGGTTCTATACTTTCTTTGTAGCGAGATACTTGAAATACAACATGAAGAAGATTACCAAAGGCATGAATGCTCTTTCCGATAGCGACCTGTCAACGGACATCGTACAAATAGACAGTAAGGACGAGTTAGGACAACTCTCACAGTCAGCAGGAAAGATGTTACACAATCTTCGTAAAGTTGTAGAAATGATGAAGAAGTCTTCGGATGAATTAGACCAGGCAAACGGTGAGATGAGTGAGATGACTATGAGCAGTACGAATTCCATGAGTGAGATTAACGTGGCTATTTCTGAGATGGCAATCTCCATTACCCAGCAGGCAGCAGATACCGAATCCATCGCCGGTAAGATGAATGAGTTAAACGGAGCAATGGAAAGAAGCTGTGCAAGTACAGAGAATCTTTCCGGTGCCAGCAGCCAGATTAACAAGCTGACAAGGGAAGGATTGGATGTTGTCAATGAATTGCAGGAGTTGACAAAAAAGAGCGTGGAATCTTTCGACAGTATCTTTACCGTTATGGATGCTATCAGCGTAAGCTCCGGCAGAATCGGAGAAGCCAGCAGCCTGATTTCAAGTATTGCAGAACAGACAAATCTCTTATCCTTAAATGCAAGCATAGAAGCTGCAAGAGCAGGAGAAGCGGGAAAAGGATTTGCAGTAGTTGCAGAAGAGATAAGGAAGTTAGCAGAGCAGTCAGCAGAATCTGTTGCAACCATCGATCAGATGTTAAAAGAACTTCAGATTAATGCAGAAAAAGCAGATGTACAAAGCAAGATTGTAAAAGAATGTGTAGATAATCAGACCCAGAGTGTACATCATACAAGAGAAAAATATGTAGAGATTGTTAATAATATTGAAAAGGTGGATACAGAAATTGACAGCCTCAAAGAGGTAAACAGTGAACTGGATAAAGATTTTACAAGCGTATTGGACTTTGTTTCAAATCTTTCCTCAATAGCCGAAGAAAATGCGGCAATGACAGAGGAACTTACCGCAAGTTCAAACAACGTAGTGGATAACATGAAGAAGATGGAGCAAAGCGGTGTTCTGGTAACACAGGCAACGGAACAGCTTGTAGAGATGATTCAGCAGTTTAAAACGGAAGAAGAAAGTGCATAAAATCCAATTTTTTACATATCCTACCTTTCATAATAAGAAAGGTAGGTATGTTTGTATATGGCAGTGGATTTTAAACAGAGCGAGACGATGAAAAATCTCATGAAGGCTTTTGCGGGAGAGAGTCAGGCGAGAAACCGTTATACTTTTGGAGCACAACAGGCAAATCAGCAGGGCATCTATGTTGTGGAAAAGGTGTTTACTTTTACCGCAGACCAGGAAAGAGAACATGCAGAAGTATTTTATAACCAGTTAAAAGACTTAGCAGGAGAGACCATTCGGATTGAAGGAGGTTATCCGATAGATATCAGTAAAGATATGACAGAGATTCTCAGAATGGCACAGCACAATGAATATGAGGAACATGACGATGTGTACCATCATTTTGCAATGGTAGCAGAGGAAGAAGGATTTGCTCAGGCAGCAGCCAAATTCCGTATGATAGCAGAGGTAGAGAAGATTCATGGAGACCGTTTTGGAGCTTTCGCAAAGTTGATAGAGGAAAAGGAACTCTTTGTATCAAAGGTGGAGACAAAATGGATGTGTTTAAAATGCGGATATACACTCGAAGCAAAGGAAGCACCGAAGAAATGTCCGGTCTGTGGACATGAACAGGGTTGGTTCGTCCGTATGGAGCTTGCACCTTACAGCATGGTACAGAATCTTATCTAGATTTATCTAAAATCGTGTGGAATGCGAAAGAGGTATCTCCATCGTATTTCACATTGATTTTAGAAAGAGCATTCACTATAATTTTAAGTATACCGAAGGGTTGAAAAAATAAAGTGAAGGCAGAGATAATCAATGCAGAAAGAAAAGATGACAACCCTGTGTTACATAGAAAAAGATGACGCATACTTAATGCTGCACAGGGTTAAAAAAGAAGTAGATATCAACAAGGATAAATGGATTGGAGTCGGAGGACATTTCGAGGCAGATGAAAGCCCGGAGGAATGTCTGTTGCGGGAGGTAAAGGAAGAGACCGGACTGACGCTTACAAAATGGCGGTTCCGGGGACTGGTTACCTTCTGTTCCGATAGCTGGCAGACAGAATACATGTGTTTGTATACAGCAGATGAATATGAGGGAGAGTTAAAGGAGTGCGATGAGGGGACCTTAGAATGGGTAAAAAAAACAGAGATAGAAAACCTCCATCTTTGGACAGGCGATAAGATTTTTTTCCGGCTGCTAAAAAGAGAAGTACCGTTTTTTTCTTTAAAGCTTGCCTATCAGGGTGAACGGCTGATAGAAGCTGTTTTGGATGGAAGAGATATTCTGCACACATGGGAAGAAGAATTGCAGGATTGAAATTTTCCATTGGAAATAGTATCATAAGAGAAAATCAAGGGTACAAAGAAGAGGAGGAAGGAAAATGAAAATAGGCTTCATAGGTTTGGGAAACATGGCGAGTGCTATGATAGGCGGCATTCTTAAGAAGAATCTGTATTCTGCCAAAGACCTGTTAGGTTCTGATAAATCAGAGGCAGTGACGCAGGCGGCAGCAGAGAAGTTCAAAATACATACAACGACAGACAATCTAAAGGTGGCAAAGGAAGCAGATGTGTTAATCCTTGCTGTGAAACCACAGTTTTTTCAGGAAGTCATTGCACAGATAAAAGATGTGGTCAGCGAAGAACAACTGGTTATTTCCATAGCTCCGGGAAAGACGATGGAATGGATTATGGATCATTTCGGAAAGGAATTAAAACTGGTACGCTGTATGCCGAATACGCCGGCACTGGTAGGAGAAGGATGTACGGGATTCTGTTGCTATAAACTTGTCAAAGAAGAGGAGCAGGAACTTGCAAGAAACATCTTAGAGAGCTTTGGAAAGGCTTATCAGGTACCGGAACATCTGATGGATACCGTGGTAGGAGTCAGCGGAAGCTCACCGGCATATGTCTTCTTATTCATAGAGGCTATGGCAGATGAAGCAGTAGCAGAAGGGATGCCAAGACCACTTGCATATGAATTTGCTGCACAGGCAGTTTTGGGAAGTGCTAAGATGGTACTTGAGACAGGAAAACATCCGGGAGAGCTGAAGGATATGGTCTGCTCCCCTGCCGGAACCACGATACAGGCGGTAAAGGTGTTAGAAGAAAAGGGATTCCGCGCCGCTGTCATGGATGCAGTAGAGGCATGTATTGAGAAGTCAAGGAGTATGTAATATGCAGGAAATGATAAATAGTATAAGTCAGGGAAGCCATATGGAAAAAGAGTTTGTCTTTTGGATAGGGTTGTTGATTGTATTTCTGCTTATTGAAATTGCCACAGTGGGGCTTACGACAATCTGGCTTGCAGGAGGTGCTCTTGTAGCAGCAGTTATCTGTGGAATAGATGGACCCTTATGGCTTCAGATAGCAGCCTTTTTTGTAGTTTCGTTTCTATTGATATGTTTTACAAGACCATGGGCGTTGAAGTTCATCAAGCCTAAGAATGTAAAAACGAATTACGAGGAACTAGAAGGAAAGAAAGTACGCGTTATCGTACGCGTGGACAATATCGAAGGAACCGGAAGTGCACTCTATAATGGAATGGAGTGGACAGCAAGGGCAGAAAGAGATGAGGTTACCTTTGAGGTGGAGGAGTTAGCGGAAGTTGTAAGGGTAGAGGGTGTAAAACTGATTCTTCAAAAACCGAAGGAGCAGTAATCCTTGTAAAGAGAAAAAATAGGGCTATACTGTTAGAAATAGGTATACTTGCACAGAGGGGAGGTGTTTGTATGAAGACCATTAAAATTCCTGCCGCACTGAAAGAATTAGACAATGTCAGAGCGTTTGCAGATGAGGTATTGACAGACACCGTTGCATCCGAGGAAGACCGGATGGCAATAGAACTTGCAATAGAAGAGGTATTTGTAAATATTGTAAAGTATTCGCATTTGCCGGAGACTGCAGCAGTCATGGTCTCATATGAGTATGATGCATTAAAAAAAGCTGTGGTAATACAGTTTGAGGATGAAGGACATCCATTTAATCCTTTAGAGGTAAGGGAACCGGATGTTACTGCCGAGCTGTCGGAACGGGCGCCGGGTGGACTTGGCATTTATATGTTGAGAAAATTGATGGATTATGTAGAATATGAATATGTAGAGGATACGAACAAATTACTGATTTGTAAGAAGCTGACGGGTTAGAAAGGGGACGATGAGAATGGCGTTGGAGACAACAGTAGCATATTGCGAGGATATGTTCGTGGTAGACTTACAGGGCAGATTAGATGCTGTGACATCAGGAGAGTTTCAGAAATTGCTGCTTGAAAAAATTGAGCAGACAAAGGGAGATCTGATATTGGATTGCGAAGGGCTGGATTTTGTCAGCAGTGCAGGCTTGCGAACCTTTTTAACGGGACAGAAGGCATTGCAGGCAAAGGGATTTCAGTTAAGACTGGTACATGTCAATGAATCCATTATGAAAGTACTGGTCATGACGGGTTTTGACAAGTTCTTAAAAATTGAGATATAATGGAAAAACGAATGGGGGATGCAGGATGTGCATTCCTCATATTTTGTATGGAAAGGAAATAGAGATGAAGATTGTATTTTTAGATGCAAAGACCATAGGAGATGACCTGGATTTAAGTGGATTTGACCGCCTTGGAGAGGTTGTTAAATATGGTTTTTCTACAGAGGAAGAAGCAGCAGAACGTTCAAAGGATGCGGATGTGTTAATCATTAACAAGGTACCGATTAATGAGAGAAGCATCGGAAACGCGAAGAACTTAAAGTTAGTCTGTGTAACAGCTACCGGAACGAATAACCTCGATAAAGAATACCTAGATAAGAGAGGAATTGCATGGAGAAATGTAGCAGGATATTCTACGGAGACCGTGGCACAGCACACATTTGCTCTCCTTTTTTATCTGATGGAGAAGATGAGTTATTATGATTCCTATGTCAAAAGCGGGCAGTATATGGACGATGTGTTGTTTACACATTTTTCTAATGTATTCTATGAATTAAATGGTAAGACCTGGGGAATTATTGGAATGGGAGCTATCGGCAGAAGAGTGGCAGAGATTGCAAAGGTATTCGGATGTCATGTCATCTACTATTCTACAAGCGGAAAGAACCACCAGCCGGATTATGAAAGAGTGGACTGGGAGACTCTGCTTAAGACCTCCGATATTATTTCCGTTCATGCACCATTGACGGAAGATACCCTGAACCTGATAGATAAAAAGGCTTTTGTTAAAATGAAGAACAGTGCCATTTTTATTAATGTAGGAAGAGGCCCGATTGTAGTAGAGCAGGATTTATATGAGGCATTAGAAGAGG
>JBJELL010000189.1:0-4508 GCA_051879115.1 Lachnospiraceae bacterium | reverse complement strand
TGGAATATTGTATAGGAAAAAAATACAAGATTTTTGATTTGCATATGTTCTTAAAATGAGAAGATTTTTATACTTTTCATTATAGAAAAAATTGCAGATGAAAAGTGGAGGAATTGTTATGGCAAAGATAGCAGAGCATATTGAACGTAAAGCATTTGGTGCTGCCATTGATGTTGCACTAAGAAGAATCAACAAGGATAGAGAAAAGGGTCTGCTAGAGATTGTGGATTTAACAGAAAAATTTATGGGAGATAACTTTGTACCGGAAGCATATGATGGTGCAAGGGCAATGATTAAGAATCCTGACCATAAATGGATGCACTATGTGAATCGTCTGCTGGATGAGACAGACCCGCATGTTGCGAAAATGACAGCATTGAACTTAGGATATCAGGCAGCCTTTTTTGGAACGAAGAGAATCCGTAAAATGAGAGAGGTTCATGAATGTAACATCCCATGGCTGATACTGATGGACCCAACCAGTGCATGTAATTTGCATTGTACCGGATGCTGGGCAGCAGAATATGGAAATAAATTAAATCTGACGTTTGAGGAATTAGATAATATTGTAACCCAGGGAAAAGAACTGGGAATTTATTTTTACATGATGACCGGAGGAGAACCTCTGATAAGGAAAGCAGATATTATAAAACTCTGTGAAAAACATAATGAGGTAGCATTCCATTGCTACACAAACGGAACCCTTGTAGACCAGGCATTCTGTGATGAAATGAAGAGAGTTGGAAACCTTTCTTTATCCATCAGCCTTGAAGGATTTGAAAGTACCAACGATTTCCGAAGAGGTGAGGGTGTCTATGGAAAAGTACTTCATGCAATGGATTTACTGCATGAAAACGGTTTGCTCTTTGGTAACTCCGTATGTTATACCAGTAAGAACATGGAAGCTGTAACATCGGATGAGTTCTTTGACCTTCTGATTGAGCATGGAAGCCGTTTTGCATGGTACTTCCATCTGATGCCGGTTGGAATGGACGCTTCACCGGAGCTGATGCCTACGAAAGAACAGCGTGAATACATCTATCACAGAATTCGTGAGGTTCGTGCAAACGAAGGTGGTAAAGAAATCTATGTAATGGATTTCCAGAACGATGGAGAGTATGTTGGAGGATGTATTGCAGGTGGAAGAAATTACTGCCACATCAATCCAAAGGGAGATGTGGAACCATGTGTATTCATTCATTACTCAGGAGCAAATATCAGAGAAAAATCTCTGTTAGAGTGTTTAAAACAGCCGTTATTTATGGCATATAGAGATAACCAGCCATTTAACGAGAATATGTTAAGACCATGTCCAATGCTTGAAAATCCGGAGATTTTACAGCGAATTGTCAATGAGACAGGTGCGAAGTCCACGGATATGCAGCAGCCGGAGAGTGTAGAGCATCTCTGTGGAAAATGTGAGAACTATGCAAGAGAGTGGAAAGAGACAGCGGATCGGTTATGGGCAGAACATCCACATGAAATGAAAGGATACACCAACTATAAAAAGAAATAGGAGTGATACCCATTAAAAAACATGCGAAAACGATAGGAAAGTTAGTATTTGTTCTGATACTGATTGCAATCATTGTTTATACATTTAAAGATTCGGCAGGAGATATACTGACACAGTTAGCAGACACCTCCCTGCTTGTAGTGGTGGGAATATGCATTTCATCGGTTCTGTATGAACTGGTGGAGGGTTGGATTACCTGGTCGTTAGCAAAGGTGTATAATCCGGACTTTAAATACTGGCAAGGAGTAGAGAGTGCGTTCTATGCGGCTTTCTACCGGGTAGCCACTCTTGGAAGTGGAGCCGGAGTAGCGGCAATCTATTATTTTAATGAACAGGGAGTTCCATATTCAAAAGGAACGGGAATGTATACAATTGAATATATGCTCCATAAGGTAGGCATTGCTATCTTCTCAGGTCTGCTCTTTTTGTTAAACTGGGGATATATGCAGAAGTATTACAGCGAGTATAATATGACATTGCTGGCGGGATTTGGAATTACCTTTGTCATTGCGGTGGTGTTGCTGCTTTTTGCCTGTTCAAAGAAGTTTCATGAAATGATTCTTTGGATTGTGAGGAAGTTAAACCGGAGTGGAAAACTTACGGAACAGCTTTTGAAATTAGAAGAACAGTGTAAAATATTAGAAGAGGCAGCAGGAACCCTTTTAAAAAGAGGTAGTCTGATAGGAGGATGTGTCTTAAAGAATCTTTTGAAATGTGTATTCTGGTATGGAATCCCATATCTGATTCTAAGAGATTCCTATGACATGACACTGTCTCAGGTACTTGCGGTGACATCCCTTTCTATGATGTTAGCAGCAGTCATTCCGGCACCGGCAGGCATTGGTTCTTCAGAATTTGTATTGACAATGCTTCTTGCATTAATTGTGGGGACAGCCGAGGCTGGTTCAGTAGCATTGTTATACCGTTTTGCAACATTTGTACTTCCGTTTTTAATTGGAGCAGCAGTGGTATTGCTTCGGAAAAAAGTGCATAAACAGAATCGATAAAGAGAATGTGCGAAGCATTCTCTTTTTTCGTTTTGCAAATAAAAATTTATGCGTTATAATAAAAAAGGAGGTAGGAATGCCATGCAGTATAATATTGGAACACAGGTTTTTTGTTTTTTGGTATTACTGATTTTTACAGCTGCATTTTTTTCAAAAAGCCGGTTGAAAAATATATCGAATCAGATATATGGAATATTGCTGATAAAGTTATTAATTGTTAACTTTTTAGATATTGGAAGCGTGATTGCGATTGTGCATCAGAACGTGTCGGGAAGCCTGACAGACTTTTTTTCCAAAGGATATTTGTGCATGATGGTGGCATGGCTGGCAATGGTATCAATTTATACTTTAAGTATGACTGGCGTGGTGGAATACTTAAGAAAGAGACAGACCTTGCTAAAAGCATTGATTATTGCGGCGGGACTCACGGTACTGGCTGTATGTTTATGGATAATTAAAGAGAAGCTGTACTATTTTTCAATAGGAGGAAATGCTTATTCCTACGGTCGTGGTGTGGACATTTTGTATGGATTTGGACTGGTTTCCATACTGTTTTGCTTTGTGGTAGTGATTATTGAGACAAAGAAGATACCGTTTATCCGCAAATTGTCGATATATTTATATATTGGAATTCTTGTGACGGCGACATTGATACAGAAATATTATCCGACGATCTTATTGACCAGCGCGGCAAGCACACTGTCGATGGTTTTTATGTATTTTACGTTAGAGAATCCTGACTTAGAGCTGATTGCCGAACTGGATGAGGCGAAAAAGACGGCAGAAGAGGCAAATCAGACAAAGGCAAATTTTATTGCAAATATGTCCTATGGAATCCGAACACCGGTCAATGCGATTATCAGCATGAATGAGATGATTCTAAAGGAGAATAACAGCGAGGAAGTTGAGAATTATGCACTTCAGATAGAACAGGCAGGACACAGTCTGCTATCTATTACGAATGATATTTTGGATATTTCCAAAATTGAATCCGGGAAGATAGAAATTGTTCCAATAAAATATCTGACCTGTTCTATGGTACAGGAACTGTATTCTATGCATAGACTTGCAGCAGAAAGGAAGAAGCTGAAGCTCTATGTGAATCTGGATACGGAATATCCAAGAATCCTGTATGGAGATGAAGTAAGGGTAAAACAGATTATTACCAATCTCTTAAGCAATGCGGTAAAATATACCCAGCAGGGACATATTATATTTTCCTTTTCCTACGAGAAACTAGACAGTAAGAAATTGGATATGATTGTAAAGGTCTCCGATACCGGTCAGGGAATTAAGGAAGAACACAGACAGGACTTATTCGAGGCTTTTAATCGTATAGAGGAAGAAAAGAGCAGTTATATCGAAGGTTTAGGACTGGGGCTTACGATTACAAAACAGCTTCTTGAACAGATGAATGGAAGCATTCAAATTGAGAGTGAATATGGAAAAGGAAGCACTTTTACGGTACATATTCCACAGGAAATTGTAGATGATACCCCAATCGGGGAATTTGAAATCAACGAGTTACAAATCTATTTGAGACAGGCGGCAGATATAAGGTAGATAGAAAATGCGATTGTTATATGGAACCGGGAACGAGGCAAAGCTCGCTGTTATGAGACGCAGGCTGGCGGGACTGGATTTGGAGATAGAGAGTGTAAAAGACAGGGGAAAAGTTCCGTTTTTCATAGAAGAAGAGGGAACAACTCTTTTGGAAAATGCCAGACAAAAAGCAAGGGTATATTATGAAACTTTTAAAATTCCGGTATTTTCCTGTGATACAATGATATATTTTAAAAATGAGGGTTTTCCAAAAGAACTGCAACCGGGAATCCATACCAGAAGGATTGGCGGCAGGATGTGTTCGGATGAGGAGATGATTGTGTATTATCAAAGCCTTGCAAAAGAGTATGGAGGGCTGATTGCACAGTATCGGAATGCAGTGTGCTGTTATCTGGATGAAAAAAATGTGTATGAGTGTGAGG
>JBJELL010000188.1:0-2522 GCA_051879115.1 Lachnospiraceae bacterium | reverse complement strand
TCTCTTTTTCTTCCAACACATCTAAGTAGAAGAGGGTAAGGGTTTCTATCATATATGGCATAACCCATAACAATCCGACTCCAAAACTCAGGATGCTCAGCAGATACCATCCAAGGAAACTAAGCATCAGATAAAAACAACGCAGTTTGTTCCCATGCATTAATTCTTTACTCTTTTTAAAGATATCACCCAATTTCTCATTTGGTGCATCCATATATAAATAATAGATAAGATTGTACTGCAAAGTAATCTTAATAGCCAGGATGAAACCTACTATAAATACGATAACGGCAATTCCAGTCAATGCCATTGAAAAGGTAAAAACATCCATAGCCAGCAGCAAAAGGATAGAACCCGGAAGCATCACAACAAGAAGTCGCAAATACAAAAGGAAATAAGCACCAACAATCTTTTGCGGCTGAGTGGAAAACCCCAAAAGGATATCGGAAATACGATGCTCGGTTCCTCTTGAAAGATTCAGATAAAAGCGGATAGCACCACAGGATAGAATTACGCTCAGCAAAGATACAATCAGGGATGCCAGATTTCCAATCAAAGATTGTAAGGTGGTTGGTTCGTCTCCCATACTCAAAATAAATGGAAAGAGTAAAGCAAGAGGAACCAAAATACTAATCAAAGTAATCCACACGCAGGTTCTGTAATTGTGATTCAAAAGCTCCCTCGCATCTCTTTTCAATTCAGCAGATGATTTTTTCATACAATAAGTTCTCTCTTTCTAACCTAGACTGCTATATCCAGATTGGCACCAATCAGTCGTACAGCGTCTGCGGATTTTCTGTTTTGTTGATAAGGGTTATCCTCATTCGGATAACGGATGGCAGTATTGGTAGTTCCTCCTGAAACATAAGTTCGTCCACATTCGGGACACACCGAAGTATGAATTGATACAGCGGCGTAGACTACATCTCCATTCTTTTGTGCTGCCTTTCCATAAGCATTGGAAACGTGCTCCCCTTCATGGGCACGTACACGGCTTGCAGCAGATTCCGGAGAAATATGAGAAGCCGACTTAAAAGAAACCATCTCATCAGAACCGTCCTGATATTTTCGGTTTTTACAAGTCTGACACTCCCCTTCGGAAGAAACAGCCAACGGGTTTTCGGTTTTTGGATTTCCCGGCATATAGGTCTGATATACCGGATAAGTATTTGTGATATTTCCAATTGTCATAGGAACCCCTCCTTTAACAAATTTACATCTACAGTGTATCGGGATAAGTGTGGATGGAATCTGTCGGATGCTCGTAATAATATTCCAAATAGTTTTCAATTCCACCAAACTCTGAAGATATATAGGAAAAAGCACTTATCATAATCAGAGTAAGAAGCACAAAGCCGATGATACTGATAATAACAGATACTTTTGCACGACCATCCATAGTCATCTCGCCGCCTTTGGAAAGACAGGCAAAAATAATGGCAAGAGAACCACAGATGAGAGTCGTATATACAAACATAGGTGTAAGTGCAGCAATAATAGCAAGTACTAAAGCTGCAACCCCAAATGTGTCAGAGCGTTTATTTTGATATTCCTGATAAGAATGATGATGATCAGGATTTGGTCCGTACTCAAAATTCTCCATAACATACCTCCTAATCTTATATTTTGTGCTAATATTATAGCATTCGTCAGGGGAAAAGACAATAATTCTTTCTTGAAGCGTGCAGTCTTTTCGGCTATAATAGAGTCGCATATATATGATGGAAAGGAATATGACATTGGATATTATCAAAAAACTTGCACAGGAATTACAGATAAAAGAACCGCAGGTAAAGGCGGCAGTTCAGTTAATAGATGAGGGAAATACCATACCATTTATTGCCCGTTACAGGAAAGAGGTGACCGGAGCATTAAATGATGAGGTACTGCGTAATCTCTATGAGAGACTTACCTACCTTCGCAACTTAGAAGAGAAAAAAGAACAGGTCTTAGCAAGCATTGAAGAACAGGGAAAACTGACCGATGTATTAAAAAAGCAGATTTTAGAGGCAGAGACCTTAGTTGTGGTGGACGACCTGTATCGCCCATACCGTCCAAAGAGAAGAACCAGAGCAATTATTGCAAAGGAAAAAGGTTTAGAACCTCTTGCAAATCTGATTTTACTACAGAGTACGAAAAAGACCATAGAAGAAGAGGCAGAAGCCTTTGTAAATGAAGAAAAGGAAGTACATACCACAGAAGAAGCCATTGCGGGAGCTATGGACATTATAGCAGAGCATATTTCCGATGAGGCAGACTACCGTATTCATATTCGGAAGCTGACAGAAAAAGAAGGAAAGCTCATTTCTACAGCAAAGGATGAAAAGGCAGAGTCCGTATATGAGATGTATTACGACTTTGAAGAACCGATTCAAAAGTTAGCAGGACACCGTGTACTGGCATTAAACCGTGGTGAAAAGGAAAAGTTCTTAACTGTAAAAATAGAGTCACCAAAAGAAAAAATACTTTCCTATTTAGAAAAAAGAGTCATTATAAAGGAGAATCCAAATACAACTCCTGTT
>JBJELL010000187.1:0-2523 GCA_051879115.1 Lachnospiraceae bacterium | reverse complement strand
TGTCCTATCGCCTGAATGAACAGATTGTTACGGATTCCGACGATAAACTTATGCCCGAAGATACCGAACAGCTTATCCGGGATATTTACAACCTTGCATATGACCGGGACATGTCTTCTTTAATAAATGAAGGAGATGACGACTTTTCTTTTGCACTAAACGGAATCAGTCGTTTTCGTGTGAATGCTTACCGACAGCGTGGTTCTCTTGCCGCCGTTATCCGTGTCATTGCCTTTACCCTTCCTTCCCCAGAGGATTTAAGTATTCCTTCTAATATCATCCAATTAGGAGATTTGAACAAAGGACTGGTCCTTGTGACCGGAACTGCCGGAAGCGGTAAATCCACCACCCTTGCCTGTATCATAGACTACATCAACCGCAACCGTGAAAAACACATCATCACGTTAGAGGACCCTTTGGAATATCTGCACCGCCACGAAAAGAGCATTGTAAGCCAGCGTGAAATCAGCACCGATACCAGTAGTTATGTCTCTGCCCTTCGTGCTTCTTTAAGGCAGAGTCCTGATGTAATTCTCTTAGGGGAAATGCGTGACTATGAGACTATGCAGATTGCCATGACTGCTGCCGAAACAGGTCATTTGATTTTCTCATCTTTGCATACGATTGGTGCTGCAAATACCATTGACCGTATCATTGATGTCTTTCCGGCTAACCAGCAGAGGCAGATTGCCATACAGCTATCCATGGTTTTACAATGTGTCATTTCCCAGCAGCTTGTCCCTTCTGTGGACGGTACGCTGATTCCGGTCTTTGAGATTATGACCATGACACCAGCTCTTCGCAACATGATTCGCGAGCGGAAAATCCCACAGATTGAGGGACAGATTTATGCTTCTTCTTCAGATGCGATGTGTTCCATGGATTCTAGTTTGATTAAGTTGTTCCGTCAGGGTGCTATTTCCCGCCAGACGGCATTAGAACATTCCACGAATCCAGAGATGATTATGAGAAATCTGGCGTAATTCTTAATTTTTTAATAAAGATTGCGTATATCTTATTTTCTACAAGAATAAACCCGGGAAACAAACTGTCTCCCGGGTCATCTTTTTCTTATACTCTTTCTTCCTATAAGGTGTTCGCACGGTCTTTGATACTTTTATTGAAATCAATAACTGTATGGTCATATTCTTCATTCATCAAAGAGGATGTAATCAGAAAGTCTGCGGTTGCACGGTTATTTGCAATCGGAATGTCATATACCTGTGCCACACGAAGCAGTGCTTTTACATCCGGATCATGAGGTGCGGCTGTCAACGGGTCGGAAAAGAAGATGACAAAATCAATTCTTCCTTCTACAATCTTAGCTCCAATCTGCTGGTCTCCACCGAGAGGGCCGCTGTTATATCCCTTTACCGGAAGTCCTGTCTTATCTGTTATCATGCGGGCGGTTGTCCCTGTTCCGCATAAAAAATGCTTGCTTAAAATCTCTTTGTGTTCATCACACCATGCAATCAAATCTGCTTTCTTTCCATCATGTGCGATTAATGCGATACTTTTCTGTTTTCCAATGGTTAACGTCAATAGGTCTTTACTCATAATAAACCTCTCTTTCTCTTCTTCTCTCTTCTCTGTACGGGTTCATTATACTACAGAAAACAAAAATGTGTATCCTTTCTTTGATATTTTACAATAATTTTACCTAAATCTTACTTTTCGATATTACGAATTAAGTTCACCATTTCAATCGCACCTAAGGCACAGTCATAACCTTTGTTTCCTGCTTTTGTGCCGGCACGCTCGATTGCCTGCTCGATATTTTCTGTAGTGATTACACCAAACATTACCGGAATATCGGAATTTAAGGATACGTTTGCAATTCCCTTAGAAACTTCACTGCATACATAGTCATAATGAGTTGTTGAACCACGAATAACGGCTCCTAATGCGATGACTGCATCGTATTTTCCGCTCTTTGCCATCTTAGATGCAATCAATGGAATCTCGAATGCTCCCGGAACCCATACTAAGTCAATGTCTTCGTCTTTTACATCATGTCTTACTAAAGCATCCTGTGCTCCTGCTACGAGTTTGCTTACGATGAACTCGTTGAATCTTGCGGCTACGATGCCGATTTTCATTCCTTCTGATACTACTTTTCCTTCAAATACGTTCATTATTTTGTCCTCTTTTCTTTTATTTTATAGATGAAAATTATTTATAATCTAAGATGTGTCCCATCTTATTTTTCTTTGTAATTAAGTAAAATTTGTCATATGCCGTTAAATCTATCTGAATCGGCACACGTTCTTTTATCTCTAAGCCAAAGTCCTCTAATCCTTCAATCTTTAATGGATTGTTGGTTAAAAGACGCAGGGATTTTGCTCCTAAGTCGCGAAGAATCTGGGAACCGATGTAATATTCTCTCTCATCGTCTTCAAAACCCAAGGCAAGATTTGCTTCTACGGTGTCCATACCCTGCTCCTGAAGCTCGTAGGCTTTTAATTTATTGATGAGTCCGATTCCTCTTCCCTCCTGACGAAGATAGAGTAAGATTCCTCTTCC
>JBJELL010000186.1:0-11055 GCA_051879115.1 Lachnospiraceae bacterium | reverse complement strand
TTTGGTATGTATGAGGAAATAAAAAAGATTCCAATGAACTCTTACCGGATTCATTTTTCAACAGAATCAAAAAAAGAAGCTGAAAAAATCCTTTCCTTTTATAAAAATATCTGCCTAAGAGGAGAAAAGTGGGATAAAAATAGTATGAAAGACTACACCAATGGGCATTTGAAACGGGGTGTAGAGTAGGAAATTATGACACATATCATTACAGAAGTCTCAAAATACTTAATGATTGTATTGTTTGCAATCTACACATATCTGTGTTTTGCAGTATTTAAGAGACGTTCAACAGAAAGACAGAACAGAATATTTAAAAAACAGACCTCACTCATCTATCTGATACATTTAGATGCGTTTTTAGTCATATTTGTGGCAACAGAGGATGTAAAAGTCATAGGGCTGTATCTGATACAGTTGATTTTGCTTGTGGTCATCCAGCTTTGTTATAAGGTTTTTTACAGAAAAGCATCAAAACTGGTCGTTAACAACATGTGTATGCTGCTTTCCATAGGATTTATCATGTTGACCAGACTGAATTTTGATAAGGCATTTAAGCAGTGTGAGTTAGCAGTTGTAGCGATTGGAATTACCCTGTTAATTCCGGTTATCATCCATAAGCTTAAGTTTTTCCATAAGCTGACATGGGTTTATGCACTGGTAGGACTGGCACTTTTGAGTGTGGTAGCGGTCTTAGGAGCGAGAAGCTATGGAGCGAAGCTGTCCTTTACTTTCGGAGGAATCAGCGTTCAGCCTTCAGAATTCATTAAGATTGTCTTCGTATTCTTCGTAGCCTCCATGTTCTATGAGTCTACGGAGTTCAAACAGGTGGTAAAGGCAACGATTGTGGCGGCACTTCATGTTATGATACTGGTGCTGTCTAAGGATTTAGGAGCAGCCTTGATTTTCTTTATCGTTTATCTGGTCATGCTCTATGTGGCGACGAGAAAACCATCCTATGCCTTAGCAGGACTTGGAGTGGGAAGTCTTGCAGCCGTTGTGGCATATAAGCTGTTTAATCATGTCAGGGTGCGTGTGGTAGCGTGGAAAGATCCTTTAGGGGTCATTGATAAAGAAGGATATCAGATTTGTCAGTCCCTCTTTGCCATAGGAACCGGAGGCTGGTTTGGAATGGGACTTTGTCAGGGAATGCCGAATAAGATTCCGGTTGTAGAAGAGGACTTTATCTTTGCAGCAATTTCGGAAGAACTAGGAGGAGTCTTTGCACTCTGCCTGATTTTAGTCTGCGTAAGCTGCTATCTGATGTTTTTAAATATTGCCATGCAGATAAAGGATCAGTTCTATAAACTGATTGCATTAGGACTTGGAACGGTCTATGGATTTCAGGTGTTTTTAACCATTGGTGGCGTGACAAAGTTCATTCCGTCCACCGGTGTAACACTTCCCCTTGTCAGCTACGGAGGAAGCTCCCTTCTTAGTACGACGATTATTTTTGCAATTATTCAAGGACTTTATATATTGAGACAGGATGAAGAAGGAAACAGAGTCAATGAAGGAAAGAAGACAGGAAAAAAAGTTAAAGAGAAAAAAACAAAATCAGGAACCGGAAGAAAGAAGACCGGATTCGACCAGGAAATCGAAGAATTCGACTAGGAGCAGAAACAGGGAATTTGCGGTAATTACCTATTCATTTTTAGCTATCTTCTGCGTTATGATGGGGTATTTTGCTTATTTTCAGACGGTAAAAAGTGAGGATTTCATCAATTCCTCATACAATGCAAGGCAGGATTCTTTTTCTAGCAGCGTTGTGCGGGGGCGGATTTTAGGAGCCGGTGGTGAGGTCTTAGCAGAAACCCAGGTCAGCGGTGATGGAACAGAGACAAGGAATTATCCCTATGGAAATCTCTTCGCCCATGTGGTAGGATATTCCACCAACGGGAAATTAGGGATTGAGTCCACTGCCAACTTTAACCTGCTGCGCTCGAATACGTTCTTTTTAGAGCGGATTATAAATGAGATTACAAATCAGAAAAACATAGGTGACGATGTGGTAACAACGCTGAATGTAGGACTTCAGCAGGCGGCATACGATGCACTTGGCAGCTATGACGGAGCTGTCGTGGTAATGGAGCCTTCTACGGGAAGGGTACTTGCAATGGTATCGAAGCCGGACTTTAATCCGAATGAGATTGCAACGAATTGGGAGAGTATCTCAGGGGATTCTGAAAGTTCCGTACTGGTAAACCGTGCAACCCAGGGGCAGTATCCGCCGGGGTCGACATTTAAGATTTTAACCACATTAGAATATATGAGAGAGAATAAGAATTACGGGAATTATTCCTATGACTGCCACGGAACCTATGAGGTAAACGAATCCGTTATACACTGTTTTGGAAATGAAGTTCATGGAACAGAGGATTTGAAGACTTCTTTTGTAAATTCCTGCAATACCTCATTTTCTAACATCGGGCTGAGTCTTAGCAACAATTCTTTCCGGGATTTTTGTGAGGAAATGATGTTTAATACGAAGTTGCCGGGAACCTTTGATACGAAAAAGAGCAGTTTTACATTGGATAAATCCTCAAGTACCGGGGAAATGATGCAGACGGCAATCGGACAGGGGGCGACACTGGTTTCGCCGTATCATATGCTGTTGATTGCATCGGCGATTGCCAATGACGGCGTATTGATGAAACCCTATGTGATTGACCATACGCAGAACAAAGACGGAGAGCAGGTCAAACAGTATGAATCTTCGGAGTATAAAGAACTCTTAAGCAAATCTGAGGCACAGACCTTACAAGAGTACATGCATGAGGTAGTGGAAAGTGGAACCGCTAGCGGATTAAAGGGAATGAGTTATAACGCTTATGGTAAAACCGGTTCTGCGGAGATTAACAGCAACAGAGACAGCCACGCCTGGTTCATAGGATATGCCTCAAAAGAAGACTCAGGAAAGCCGGATATTGCGATTGCAGTGATTGCAGAAGGTGCCGGAACAGGCGGAAAATATGCGGTTCCGATAGCAAGGGCAGTATTTGATGCATATTATACACAGTAAATCCTATGCTTTTGTTGCAACTTTTTGAAAAAAAGGTTATACTAGGTATAAGTAGAAAAACCACATCAGGAGGTATTGCAATGATTGAAGCAACAAGTTGTGGTGGTGTGGTAATATTTCGTGGGAAGATATTGGTCTTATATAAGAATTATAAGAACAAGTATGAAGGTTGGGTTCTGCCAAAGGGGACGGTAGAACCGGGAGAAGAGTATAAGGATACAGCAGCAAGAGAAGTGTTGGAAGAAACAGGCGTAGATGCGAATATTATCAAATATGTCGGAAAGAGCCAATATACTTTTACTGTACCGGAAGACACAGTGGAGAAGAGTGTTCACTGGTATCTGATGATGGCGGACAGTTATTACAGTAAACCACAACGCGAGGAATATTTTATTGATTCCGGATATTACAAGTTCCATGAGGCATATCATCTTTTAAAATTTGCAAATGAAAAGCAGATTTTAGAAAAGGCCTACAATGAGTATTTGGATTTAAAAAAGAGTAATCTGTGGGGAAGTCGAAAATATTTCTAAAGAAAAAAGCAGTTTGATAAGAACTGCTTTTTTCAAACAGAGGTAAAAACCGTGAGGTGTGACTATGATTTGGTATGATGATTTATATGTGTCAGAAAATATCGAAAAAAAAGCCGATAAAATAAAGTGGAAAATCAAGCACAATGCGGGATTATTGCAGATGTATGTGATTACCTTAGCGTGTAATTCCCAGAATCTGTTAGAGATTATCAGTACAAAGGAATTGATGCAGAAGAATTATCCGAAGAAAAATCTGGTCATTGTCGGTATGGCTAAAGGCTATGAAGAAGCAGTTACCATAGCAGCAACCATTATTGTGGAGACGATGAACGAGTTAGGAAATACAGATGTCAAAAAATACCTGAGTAAGAGGCAGAGAGAGCGGAGGCAGGGAGGATGAGTATAGTTTTAACCATATTAAAAGTTATCGGTATCATCCTTGCAGTAGTGTTGGGATTGGCAGTCGCCCTGCTGCTTTTGGCATTATTTCTTCCCCTGTGTTACAGCATCAAAGGAAGATTCGAGACAGAACAAAATGAGGTGTCTGGGAAATGTTCCTGGCTGTTTTCTCTGATTCAGGTAAAATTCTTAGCAAAAGGAAGAGATATCCGTGTCTGGCTTTCCATCTGTGGATGGAAAAAGCCTCTCTATCCGGCACCGGAGAAAGAAGAAACAGAGGATAGTTTCGATGAAGTAGAGGATATAGAGAATATAGAGGATATAGAGGATGAGACCACGATACAGGCAGTAGAGATTCCTCCTGTGAAAGAAACAAAAGAGATTCCAAAAAGGAAAAAACAAAAGTCCTTGCAAAAATATCTCCCATGGAATATGATTAAATCATGGATTGGGAAGATGAAAAGGGGTATTTTCTCAATAAAGGAAAAGATTGCACTCATAAAAAGAGAGCTTTCGGATGAAACTAATAAAAATGCCGTATCCTATGTGATACGGGAATTAAAGAAGCTGATACATTATTTTGGGCCGAGACGTGGAAAGGCAGATTTGCGGTATTCTACAGGAAATCCGGCATCTACGGGACAGCTTACAGGGATTTTGAGCCTGTGTCCCTTCTGCTATAAAAAAGGAATAAAAATCGTTCCGGATTTTGCGTCAGACAAGCTGTATATTCAAGGAACTTTCGGGATACACGGGCATATGCAGATGTTCCACCTGCTTGGTACGGCATTCCGTGCATACCGGAATAAGGATATTAAGAAAATTATACAAAAATTCAAATAGGAGGTAGCTATGGCAGATAATAGTTTTAGTTCAACAGTAGAATCACTTTTCAAGGGAATGGACAGTTTTATCACGACAAAGACGGTAGTAGGAGATGCCGTGCATATCGGAGATACCATCATACTTCCATTAGTGGATGTATCTTTCGGTGTGGGAGCGGGAGCATTTTCTGACGATAAGAAAAACAACGGTGGAGGCGGTATGGGAGGTAAGATTACGCCAAGTGCCGTACTTGTAATTCAGAATGGAACCACAAAATTAGTCAATGTAAAAAATCAGGATGGAATTACTAAGATACTTGATATGGTACCGGATTTTGTAAATAAGTTCACTTCTAAAGACAAAGAGCCGAGTGCAGGTGAAAAAGCAGCGGCGCAGGAGATGGAAGATATTTTAACCGATGCAGTGAATCCGTCTGAAGAATAAAAGAGAGACTAAATAAGGAAAAGGAGCATATATTATTAGTAATATATGCTCTTTTTGGTGTCCTATGAAACGTGTATGTGGTTTTGGATTATTTTGTTTTGCATTGGGAATGCTTGTGATGATGTTTCTTCCAAATGAAGTGTGCGGTTTTGTTTTGATTTTCCTGTGTCTGGCTCTTGGCTACAATTTGTTTTGCTGCAAGTAGAGTGGGATTTTTAGCAATAAAAAAGGAGCTGTATAACAGCCCCTAAGATGATCAAGACTAAGCTCTTTCAACTTTTCCGGATCTCAAACAAGAAGTACATACGTATAATCTCTTTGGTGTACCGTTTACTTTACACTTAACAGATTTGATGTTTGATTTCCACATTCTATTTGATTTTCTATGAGAATGGCTCACATTGTTACCGAAGTGAGCGGCTTTTCCACATACTGCACATTTTGCCATGACATTGCACCTCCTCGCACATATCCTAAGTCCGCATATTTAGCGAACCCACAACAATGATATTCTATCAGATAGAATATGATAATGCAAGGGAAATTTAAAAAAATTATAAAAAACAAAAAGAAAAGGTTTCCTTTTCCTATAAAAACAGTTATAATAGCCTAGAATATATATGTAATATATGTGTGAAAGCATGATATGGAGGTAAATAGATGAAGGGAACATTGAATACCCGTATGGGAAGAATCATCATTGATACGGACGTAATTGCGACTTATGCAGGTTCCGTTGCAGTAGAGTGTTTCGGTATTGTCGGAATGGCAGCCGTCAATATGAAAGACGGATTGGTAAAACTGTTAAAAAGAGATTATTTAAACCATGGTATTAATGTCACACTGGATGAAGATAATAAGCTTACCATTGATTTTCATATGATAGTAGCTTACGGTGTAAGCATTCTGACCATTTCTGAAAATCTGATGGAGACTGTAAAATACAAAGTCGAGGAATTTACCGGAATGCAGATTAATAAAATCAACATTTATGTTGAAGGCGTCCGTGTCATCGATTAAGGAGGTTGAAAAATTGGAAATTACTACAATTGATGCTTCCTTAGCGGCGAAAATGTTTTTAGCCGGTGCTAAGAATTTAGAAGCAAAAAAAGAATGGATTAATGAATTGAATGTATTCCCTGTGCCGGATGGCGATACAGGTACAAATATGAGTATGACAATTATGTCAGCTGCAAGAGAGGTCAGTGCATTAGAGAATCCTGATATGAAAACGCTCTGTAAAGCTATCTCTTCCGGTTCACTCAGAGGGGCAAGAGGTAACTCCGGTGTAATCCTGTCTCAGTTGTTCAGAGGATTTACTAAGGGAATCTCAGAATACGATGAGATTGACGTTATGATTTTAAGCGAGGCCTTCCAAAAAGCTGTGGATACAGCCTATAAAGCAGTTATGAAGCCAAAGGAAGGAACCATTCTGACCGTTGCAAAGGGCGGAGCTAAAAGAGCTTTGGAATTAGCAGACGAGACAGATGACTTAGTCTATTTTTTAAGTGAGGTTATCAAAGAGGCAGACCGTGTACTGCAAAAGACTCCGGACATGCTTCCGGTCTTAAAACAGGCAGGAGTTGTAGATTCCGGTGGACAGGGCTTATTAGAGGTATTAAAAGGACTCTATGATGCTTTAATTGGAAAAGAAATTGATTATACCATAGAAGGTGCACCTGCTGCTAGTACAGTAACAAAGATTACCCCGCAGGCAGAAGCAGATATTAAATTCGGATACTGTACGGAATTCATTATTATGTTGGATAAACCGATGACAGATAAGCAGGAGATGGATTTTAAGGCTTATTTAGAGTCCATTGGAGATTCCATTGTAGTGGTAGCTGATGATGAGATTACCAAGGTTCACGTACATACGAATGATCCTGGTCTCGCTATCCAGAGAGCATTGACGTATGGTGCCTTGAGCAAAATGAAGATTGACAATATGCGTGAAGAACATCAGGAAAAACTGATTAAGGATGCACAGAAGATTGCCGAGCAGCAGAAGGAAGAGTCTGCAAAGGAAGACGTATTAGAGCATGTTCCGGTAGAAGAAAAAGAAATGGCATTCATTTCCGTATCTATCGGTGAGGGAATCAATGAAATCTTTAAAAGTCTTGGTGCAGATGAGATTATCGAGGGTGGTCAGACTATGAATCCGAGTACGGAGGATATGTTAGAAGCCATCGAAAAAGTGCATGCAAAGACGATTTTCATTCTTCCGAATAATAAAAATATTATTTTAGCAGCAAACCAGGCAGCAACACTGGTAAAAGAGAAACATGTAGTGGTAATTCCAACCAAAACAGTACCACAGGGAATTGCGGCATTGATTAACTACATTCCTGAGAATTCAGCCGAAGAAAACGAAGCAGCTATGAAAGCTGAGATTGAGAACGTAAAGAGCGGACAGATTACCTATGCAGTCCGAGATACCATTATCAATGAAAAAGAGATAAAACGCGGCGATTATATGGGAATCGGGGATGCAGGAATTCTTTCTGTAGGAAAAGACAAGGATGAGACTTTAAAGGATATGATTTCCCAGTTAGTAGATGAGGAATCTGCCTTAATCAGTCTTTACTATGGAGCAGAAGTAAATGAAGAAGAAGCAGAGCAGGTTGCGTCCGAATTAGAAGAAGCATATCCTGATTTGGATGTAGAGGTAAACTTCGGTGGTCAGCCGGTTTACTATTACGTGGTCTCTGTAGAATAGGAGCAGACGATGAACTTAGATTCAGGAATTCGTGAATTAAAGGGAATCGGGGCAAAAACAGAAGAATTATTTTGTAATTTAGGAGTATACACGATTCGTGATATACTCCTTCATTTTCCCCGGGAATACCATCGATTTGAACAGCCAAAGACACCGGATGAGGTAAAATGCGGCATACAGATGGCAGTGTGCGGCAGAATCCGAAAGACACCCTTGGTGAAGCGAAATGGAAGGATGGCAGTTACTACTGCAGCAATCAGTGGAGAATCCGTTACGCTATCGCTTATCTGGTTTCGCATGCCTTACCTTAAAAATACGTTAAAACCGGGTATGACCTATGTATTTTATGGGATTGTAAAACAAAAAAACAACCAGCTTGTCATGGAACAACCCAAGGTATATACCCCGGAACAATACAGGGAAATATCCGATTCCCTTCAGCCGGTCTATGCCCTTACGAAAGGACTGACCAATAACCAGTTCCGAAAGGCTGAAAAGCAGGCATTAGAGGAATTATATCTCTTAGAAGACTTTTTGCCAAAAGAACTGATAGAACGTCATGATTTTTATGAATATGGACAGGCGGTATACCAGATGCATTTCCCGCAAGGAGAGCACCAGCTTAAAAAAGCCAGAAACCGGCTGGCATATACGGATTTTTTTGAATTTATCTTAATGATGCAGATGTCGAAGGAAAACCGGGTAACGGAAAAAAATGGTTTTATTTTTGAAGATAAGGGGATTGTGGAAAAAGTGATAGAACAGCTCCCATACCCACTGACCAATGCTCAGAAAAAGACCATCCGTTGTGTCAGGGAGGACATGCGTGGAGAATTCGTGATGCAGAGACTGATTCAGGGAGATGTAGGTTCCGGTAAGACCATCGTGGCATTTTTAGCTATGATAGATGCAGCATCTAACGGCTATCAGTCTGCAATTATGGCACCTACCGAAGTGTTAGCAAGACAGCATTATGAGAATTTTACCCGGATGTGCGAAGATTATGGACTGGAATTTCCGGTAATTCTTCTGACGGGGTCTATGACAGCAAAACAAAAAAGAGATGCCTATGAACGGATGCTTCTATACAAAAATGCCCTGATAGTAGGAACCCATGCTCTGATACAGGAAAAGGCGGTCTATGAGAATCTGGCATTAGTCATCACCGATGAACAGCACCGTTTTGGTGTAAAGCAAAGGGAGACCTTGGGAAAAAAAGGACAAAAACCCCATATTTTAGTCATGAGTGCTACACCGATTCCAAGGACTCTTGCCATTATTCTGTATGGGGATTTGGATATTTCTGTCATAGATGAGGTTCCGGCACAAAGACTTCCGATTAAAAATTGCGTGGTAGGTACTGAATATCGTCCAAAAGCCTATTCTTTTATCCAAAAACAGGTTGAAATGGGTCATCAGGTTTACGTCATCTGTCCCCTTGTAGAAGAAAGTGAGAATACAGAGGCGGAAAACGTAACAGACTATACCAAAATCCTAAAGGAGGAACTGCCGGGAGTCCGGGTGGCATGTCTGCATGGTAAGATGAAGCCGGCTTTAAAAAATCAGATTATGGAAGACTTTTTAAATAAAGAATTTGATGTATTAGTTTCCACTACCGTGATTGAGGTAGGGGTCAATGTACCAAATGCAACGGTTATGATGATTGAAGATGCACAACGGTTTGGACTTGCCCAGCTCCATCAGCTTCGGGGGCGTGTGGGACGTTCCGATATCCAGTCCTACTGCATTATGATTAATACCTCAGAATCCAAAGAATCGAAAAAACGTCTGGATATTTTGAACTCCTCCAATGATGGTTTCTACATAGCAAGGGAGGATTTGAAACTCCGCGGCCAGGGAGATTTCTTTGGTGTGCGTCAAAGCGGTGAGATGGAATTTGCCGTAGGAGATATTTTTGCAGATGCCAATCTTTTACAGGAGGCTTCCGAAGATGTAAAAATGTTATTAGAAAAAGACCCGGAGTTAAAGCTGCCGGAACACGAAAATTTAAAACGTCATATGGAAGAGTACGGAGCGGCCTGGTTTGAAAAAATTAATCTCTAAATTTTAACAATTTCCCCAGTCTTTTGCAGGGTTATAAAATGTCCGGGCGCATATACTAGGATTGTAACAAATGAAGTTACAATTTACGAAAGTAAAAAGGGGGAATTAATTATGGCACGTTCTAATACAACAAGTGTACCAGAAGCAAAAAGCGCAATGAATCGTTTTAAGTATGAGGTGGCTAGCGAGTTAGGAGTACCGTTATCCGATGGTTACAACGGAAACCTGACATCAAAACAGAATGGTTCTGTTGGTGGTTATATGGTTAAGAAAATGATCGAGGCTCAGGAACGCCAGATGGCAGGGAAATAACCTACCCGAGTAAGCAAAAGAAAAGACAGGAAGGTATCTTGGAGTGAGGACTCCATGACGCTGATACTGTAAGAAAAAGAAGGCATTCTAAAAGTTAGAAATAACTTGAAGGATGCCTTCTTTTATGCTAAGATACACACAAAGCATATTTTCATTTATGGTAGTTACCATATCTTATATTCTATGATTCTTAATCATTTCGGAAAATTCATGCTTTTAAAACACAACCAACAATAAAAGCAGGAGTTTTCAGGTGATAAGGCACATGGAATCTCCTGCGGCATACAGGAGGAAAAAATATGGAAAATGCAAAAGCACAAACGATGTTACCAAAAGTAAGAGAGGATTATAAGGATACACTCTTTCGGAGGCTGTTTAGTGAAAAAGAGGCATTGCTTAGTCTTTATAATGCAGTGAGCGGAAGACATTATACGAATGCCGAGGAACTTGAAATTGTAACGTTAGAAAATGCCGTCTATATGAATATGCAAAACGATTTGGCATTTGTCATTGATTATTCACTGAATCTGTATGAGCATCAGTCTACCTATAATCCCAATATGCCGTTACGGAATCTGTTCTATGTGGCAAAGGAATTGTCAATGTTGGTGGACAGTAATACCCTTTATAGAAAGAGTCTTGTGAAGATTCCGACACCGGGTTTTATTGTATTCTATAACGGGAGGGAGAATCAGCCGGAGAGAAAATATCTGCGGTTGTCGGATGCTTTTGAGAGT
>JBJELL010000185.1:0-2537 GCA_051879115.1 Lachnospiraceae bacterium | reverse complement strand
TTTCTTTTATTTCTTCTATGGCTGTTTTAATCCCCACATTCTTCCCCCCGATCATATTCAATTCCTCCGTGCTTTTTGCATTAATCAACCGAATCCAGTCATCCACTTTCTCTGTACCTTTCAGTTTCTTTCCCAATTCAATAATATGTACTTCCAGTAAATCTGAAAATTCATGCCCGCTCTCATCACGCAACCTATATACCCTATGATAACTCTCATCTTCTGTTAAATTAAAGTCTAAAATACTGATTCCCACACACCGCTTTAATTTTGAATACCGCTCCCCCACTTTTAAATCTTCTGTATACATCTTTGCAAGGTAGAATAAATCCCGTTTATCCCAACAAGACATAAATTTTGTCTGCATCTCAATATTAATCTTTGTATCATCATTCAATTCCACTAATACATCTAAAATTCCCTGTTTCTGCTCCCGATAACGCCTTCGCAAAAACGTATTGGCAAGTCTCACTGAGCGGATACTCTCTACCGGTATGTCCAGCACATCACTAATAAAATACTTTCTTACTGTCTCATTAGAAAACCATTCCTTAAAACAGTAATCGCACTTCAAAGAAACAATCTCCATTCTTCTTCCTCCTGTCCTTATGGCAGGAGTTTTTCCGAAAATCTCCTGCTTTTATACGAATATTCTGGATTTAAAAGCATAGATTTTCTGAATAGTTAGAATAAATAGATGGCAAAATGCCAAAAAGGTAAGAAATCCTATATGCTTTGATATTATTTTAGCATATAGGATATTTCCATAGCAAGTTAATTTTTCACACGCATTATATATTCAACAACGTACTCGCATATTTTAATACATTTACCTTGTCGATTGCTTCTTTATTTCCCATAATATTTGCTGCTAATGCACCTGCCACATTTCCCATAAAGGTTCCGATTTCCATCGGTGCGCCAACTGCTGCTGTAAGGCTTGCTAATGCGAAAAAGGCATCACCAGCTCCAATAGTATCCTTTACCTTCAAGGTAAAGGCAGGGCAGCTCTTTAACTTACCATGTTCTACGGAAGTTGCTCCCTTAGAGCCCTGAGTCAGCCAGCCGTGACTTCCAAAATAATCCGCCAGCCGCACAAGCTGTTCTTCCTCTTCTTTCTGATACTCGGAAAAGGCAAGGCTTAACTCCTTTTGATCCAGCGCAAAAACATCTGCACGTTTGTACTTTGTAATCAGATTCTTACCGTAATTAGAAGAGTTCGTCTGACAGTTGAGTGCTAAGAATTTTGCCTTAGTCTGCAAAATCTCCATAACCTCATCATCTACTAATCCGTGTCCAAAGTCGCATAAAATAACTACGTCAAATGCGTCTATCTTAGATTTCAGATTAACCTTGAATTTATCAAGTGCCTCACCATCAATGACCATCGGTGTCGGAAGATTGTTGATGGCAAAAATTTTATCTACCTCTTCCCTCTTCTCATTCAGAGTCACATACCTTCTTTTTACAATGGTCTCAAAAACATTACTGTAGGTTAAATCCACACGCATTTTATCGCTTAGTTCATCTAAAATTCTGCTGTGGACTGCCTCCTCTGTTCCCACCACACTCATCAGGGTTACATTGTCATTAAAGGATGCCAGATGCCTTGCTACTGCAAGAGAACCTCCTAAATACTGTTCAGAATACCGATATCTTGCAGAATATCCCATATCCTTTGACATCAATCCCTGTACATTACAGAAAGTGTACTCATCTACAATCGCATCTCCCACCACCAGAACCTTTAAGTCCTGCATCTTTTCTGCATAATCCTTGATATCCTGCATACTGTATCTCTGATGGAAATCCTCCATAAACTCTTTTACGTCCGGTGAAAGTGCCGGAAGTGCATTATTAATAAGCCTTGTAGAACTGAAAACCTGTCCATCTGTATAGGCAACATCTCCGCCATGCTTTCGGACAAGCGCTACTTCTTCATCAATTTTTCCCGTAATGTCCTCTTCTGATTTTGCGTACTCCCTGCCTTTCACATATAAATCGGGTTCAACAACTTCTACGATGTCATCTACTGTATAGCTTTCGGAAAGCATAACATAATCAATACATTCGATTGCGGATAAAAATTTTAATCTCATTTCATCATCAAAATACGGTCTGCCCGGACCTTTACGGACATATTCTGCCGCAGTAATAGAGACTACTAATACATCTCCCAGTTTCTTCGCTTCCTGAAAATGAATGATATGTCCCGGATGTACGAGGTCAAAGACTCCGTGACAGAGGACGATGGTTTTTCCCTGTTTTTTTAATTCCTGTATTTCTTTTACTTCTTCTTTCGATATGATTTTTCCCATTTATGTATTCCTGCTCTTTATTCTTTTTAATTCATATTACTATTAGTAATCTCATTATAAAAATTTATAAATTATACTATAATACTCCTTTATATATTTTGTTGGTGGATAAATATACGTTTTAAAAGAAATATTTTTCAATTCATCTTTAAAATATAATTTTACAATTTTATCGGATGCTTTTACCAAAATAGTTTTTCTCTCAACATTTATAATCCT
>JBJELL010000184.1:0-2537 GCA_051879115.1 Lachnospiraceae bacterium | reverse complement strand
CAATCCGGTAATAGACTCTCGAAGTCTGCATAAATACCAGAAGATATATGATTAAAAATACCAGAATCGTTCCCACCACACACAGTGCAAACAGAGTTCCATTTGTCAATCCGAATAATGCCAACAGCCTTTTTATCATCGGGAATGCTGCCGCAATATGAATGGCTGCCATAACAATCGGAAGAAGAAATACGATTCTTACCTGAGAGCGGATTGTGGATTTGACCTCGGCACTGCTCATTCCTACTTTTTCCATAATTGCAAAACGTTCTTTGTCTTCATAGCCTTCTGAAATCTGTTTGTAGAAGATGATTAATACCGTAATCATTAAAAACATAGCTCCTAAAAAGAGTCCTAAGAAGAAGAATCCACCATATAGTGCATAGGTTCTCTCCCGGCTTTCCTGACGGCTTCCACTGTAAATGTCACCTTCAAACGGATTCTCTATCTCATCCAGTTTCTTTTGGATTGCAAAGAAACAGTCTTTTTTCTCCTGCTCTGTTCCATCAATATTGAATCTATAATTATGCACGATATTGCTTGCTGCTTCTTCATATGCCTCTGACTGAAGACTATTGATTTTTTTCAAATCCTCTGTATCGTTGACGATGATGTAATAATAATTCTCCATCACATCTAACAACTCGGCAACATCATCTTCTTTAAATCTTTTTGTCTCCTTTATCTGATAGCTGCGGTCATTTAAGACAATCTTATCTTTTTTCTTCTCTTTCTTAAATGTAATAAGTGCAATTTCATTATCTCCTAATTCCTCTATCCTGTCATGATAAAGTTCTTCATAACCATCTTTTGTCAACACTGTAAAACCCACCATTTCATCCATGCTTACTGAGGATTTTACCAGTTCTCTATCTAAGACATATGTTCCATCTTTTTCTACCGCAGAGAAATCCAACTCTATATAGGATTTTTGGTCTCTTATCTTTCTTCCACTCTCTTCTACTGCACTTTTTACTGCAGGAATAATCTCGTTGTCTTCTTTTATCCCATCTTCAGAATAATAGCCATATACTTCGATATCCGACGGATATCTCTCCTCTAAGATATCATTTACACCCAGATACAGACAGACTGTGGTGGATACTACAACCAGTACCATCGTGGAGAGAATACAGATATTTGACAATCCCACTGCATTCTGCTTCATCCGATATAACATTCCCGATACGGATGTAAAATGTTTGGTTTTATAATAATAGCTTTTTTTCTTTCTAAGCATTTTTAAAAAGGCAATGCTTCCTGCTGTAAACAAAAGATAGGTTCCAATAATTACTAATATGACTGCCACAAAAAACAGAGTCAGTGCTTCCACCGGATTCTTTGTAGTAATTGCAATATAATATCCGATTCCAAGACAGACACATCCTAAGACTGCCATAATCATCTTTGTCTTAGGTTCCCGTTCTCCTACATTGCTGCCCTGCAAAAGTTCAATGGGATTTGCCAGCTTGACCTGTAACAAATCATAAATAAAGGTTAGGGTATAGATTCCAAAAAAGAGCAGAAGGGATAAAACGACTCCTGTTTTTGAAACATAAAATTCTATCTCGGCATCAAGTCTCATTAATTTGTATAAAAGCATACTCATTAACTTATGAAACACCACTCCGGTTATCAGTCCCCCTACAATGGCGATGAACATTGTAAAAATCGTTTCCATTCCGAGAATTTTTGAAATATGACGCTTCTCCATTCCTAAAATATTGTAAATTCCCAGCTCTTTTTTTCTTCTCTTGATTACAAAACTGTTGGTATAGAAAAGAAATATCACAGCAAATATGCCGATAACCCAGATTCCCATATTGAGAATCATCTGGACATCTCTGCTTCCCGGCATACTATCTATTCCTTCATTTCCGGCAAGGGCACACATGATATAGAACATGGCAGTTGTAATGATTCCGGTCAGAAGATATGGAAAATAGAAGTTCCGGTTATTTTTTATATTGGTAAAGGCAAGTTTCGTGTAGAGTCCTCTATTCATTTTTCTCACCACCTGTCGTTAACATTGTAAGGGTATCGGAAATCTTTACATAGAGTTCCTCGTTTGTCATGTTGCCGCGGTAGAGCTGATGGAAGACCTCTCCATCTTTGATAAACAGTACTCTTTTTGCATGGCTTGCTGCTTTGGTACTGTGGGTTACCATGAGAATGGTCTGTCCGTCGTCATTGATGGCATTGAAGAGTCTAAGCAGACTGTTAGCTGCCTTTGAGTCCAGTGCTCCCGTCGGTTCATCTGCTAATATTAGCTGCGGATTGTTAATTAATGCTCTTGCAACGGCTGTTCTCTGCTTCTGTCCTCCCGATACCTCATAAGGATATTTTTCTAAAAGGTCGGTAATTCCCAGTTTTCCTGCAATTGGTTTGATTCGCTTTTCCATTTCCGGATACGGTACACCGGATAAGACCAGTGGAAGCAGGATATTATCTTTTAGAGAAAAGTTGTCTAAGAGGTTAAAATCCTGAAATACAAATCCTAAATTTTCTCTTCGGAAGGCTGAGATTTCTTTTTCTTT
>JBJELL010000183.1:6277-11179 GCA_051879115.1 Lachnospiraceae bacterium | reverse complement strand
AAAATGGAAGGATGGTAAGGAACTTATACGGAATACATAAGCTAAAAGGTTATCTTTTAGAAGATACCAGTACCTATAATGAAGAAGAATTCTGTCAGTATTTTGTAAAAAAATATGAGCAGATAGAAAGAGGTCTGGAATCAAAACATAAATAAAAGGGGTTGCCGAACTCATCATGTGCTGCTGATAACATAGGTTATCAGCAGCACATGATGATTGCGACAACCCCTTTTGAATGGGAAGAACGATTAATAACCGAGTTCTTCCCCAACGAAAAGCACCTTAATTCTTCCAGGAGTACCACTTCGTCTTGTGATAACGGTGTGGTTACAGATGCAGTCCGGGGAGAGACAGTCACCGCATTTTCCTGTAACGGCACAAGGGGTCTTGCGGTCAAGTCGGTTGCAGTTTGGCGGGGCGGCAATATTGCGGACTCTCGCAATGGCTTCGTCGATGTCAGTGGAAATCTTATTCATGCCGCAGACGATGATGACATTGGCAGGGCCAAAGACTAAGGCTGCCACACGGTTGCCGTTTCCATCGATATTGACTAACTCGCCGTCTAAGGTAATTGCATTGGTACTCATAAAATAGTAGTCACAGAAAAAAGCTTCCCGGTAGATTTTCTGCACTTCTTCCGGTGTAGCCGCTTTAGAACGGTCATAAAAAGTGATATCATCTCTGTTATGCAACGCATCCATAATGCCGGCCTCACTTAAAGTCATAGAACCGCCAAAGGTAACGCTGCTGTCTTTTGCAACCAGTTCCATTGCCTTTTGCACAGCGTCAGCACGAGTAGGACAGTAGTAACCCTCCATCTGGCGTTTTTTCAGATTCTCGATAATGGTCTTTGCCTGATTTTTATAAAAAGTCTCTTTCGGTGTCATATAAGGTTCTCCCTTCTTTTATTAGTAGATGAATCCTGTGTGAATTGCTTTTGTGGACATTTTAGCATAAACTTGCATTTAGGGCAAAAAGAATGTATGATAGATTTCGTTGAAAAAGAGGAGGAAATAGGGAAGATGAAGAAAAAAAAGAGTATGTTTTCTTATTATAAGCCATATAAAAAAATCTTTTTTGCAGATATGTTTTTTGCAATTTTAGCATCCTTAATTACCTTGCTGATTCCGCTGGTGGTACGTTATATCACATCGACGGTTATTTACCGGAAGCCGGAAGAGGCACTGCATACCATTCTGATTTTAGGACTCATTATGACGGGATTAATCCTGTTTCAGTGTTATTGTAATTATTTTATTACGAACTATGGACACGTGATGGGAGCAAAGATTGAATACGATATGCGTGCGGAAATTTTTGCCCATTATCAGAAGCTGCCTTTTTCCTTTTATGATAATCAGAAAGTAGGACAGCTCCTATCGAGAATTACTTCAGATTTATTCGACATTACAGAACTTTTGCACCACGGTCCGGAAAATGTGGTTATTTCCATCATGAAGTTTGCAGGAGCCTTTGTCATATTGATTTCCATCAGTCCGAAGCTGACGCTTGCAGCCTTTGCACTGATACCGGTTATGTTTGCCTATGCATGGTTTTTCAACCGTAAAATGAAAAAAGCTTTTGCAAGAAACCGTGTGAAAATAGCGGAAATCAATGCACAGATAGAGGATAATCTTTCAGGAATCCGTGTTGTAAAATCCTTTGCAAATGAGAAAGTCGAGGAAGAGAAATTCAAAAAAGGAAATGACGGATTCTTAGATGCGAAGAAAAACAGCTACCTCTATATGGGTGGATATCATTCCGGTCTGACAGCATTTATCAACATGATTACGGTACTTGTGTTAGTATCAGGTGGAATCTTGATTACAAAATCTCAGGTCAGTGTTACAGATTTAGTAACCTTTCTTTTATATATCAGTATTATGACAGAGCCCGTAAAGACCATGATAGATTTTGCAGAAATGTTCCAGAATGGGTATACGGGATATGAGCGTTTTCAGGAAATCCTATCCATAGAGCCGGATATTCAGGATACCCAGGGTTCAAAGGAATTAAAAGATGTGAAAGGAACGATAGATTTTGAAAATGTCTCCTTCCAATATGAAGAGAATACAGAAAAGGTCTTAAGTCACATTGATTTACATGTGAATGCAGGCGAATATTTAGCATTAGTCGGATCTTCGGGAGCAGGTAAGACAACACTTTGTAATCTGATTCCGCGTTTTTATGATGTAACGGGGGGCAGTGTTAAAATCGATGGAGAAGATGTCAGAGATTTGACCTTAAAGAGCCTAAGAGACCATATCGGAATCGTACAGCAGGATGTCTATCTTTTTGTGGGAACAGTTTATGACAATATCGCATATGGCAGACCGGATGCAACGAGAGAAGAAGTTATCGAAGCTGCAAAAAATGCCAATGCCCATGAATTCATTATGGCACTGCCAAACGGGTATGATACCGATATCGGACAACGTGGAGTGAAGCTTTCCGGTGGACAGAAGCAGAGATTATCTATTGCAAGAGTGTTTTTAAAGAATCCGCCGATATTGATTTTTGATGAAGCGACTTCGGCACTGGATAACGAGAGCGAAAGAGTGGTGCAGGAATCTTTGGAAAAACTGGCAAAGAACCGAACAACCTTTGTCATTGCTCATAGATTGTCGACGATTCGCAATGCGAAAAAGATTCTGGTTTTGACAGAGAATGGAATTGAAGAAGAGGGGACACATGAGGAATTGATTGCTAAAGGAGGCATTTATGAAGGACTGTATATGATGCAGTTTGAAAGTTAAATGCATATAAGACAGACTTGACATACTGATGTATAATAAAAGGTAAGGCTTGAACAAATAAAATCTATAGATGATGAAGAAAAGGAGAGATTGACATGACAAAGATTGATATTATTTCCGGTTTCTTAGGTGCAGGAAAGACAACATTTATTAAAAAGATGATAGATGAAGTATTCAAAGGAGAAAAAATCGTATTAATCGAAAACGAATTCGGTGAAGTCGGCATTGACGGAGGTTTCTTAAAAGATGCGGGAATCGAAATTACGGAGATGAACAGTGGCTGTATCTGTTGTTCATTAGTAGGTGATTTTGGAAAGAACTTAAACGAAGTCATTACTAAATTTCACCCGGACCGTATCTTAATTGAGCCGTCCGGTGTAGGAAAATTATCCGATGTAATGAAATCCGTAAAAGATGTAGAAAAAGAGCAGGATGTAAAATTAAATGGACTCGTGACTGTTGTCAATGCTGTAAAGGCAACCAAGCAGATGAAAGCATTTGGTGAGTTTTTCAACAATCAGATTGAATATGCAACCACTGTTGTATTAAGCAGAACCCAGAAAGCCACTGAGGCACAGTTAGAGCTCTGTGTAAAACAGATTCAGGAGTTAAACGCAAAAGCAGCCATCATCACTACTCCTTGGGATGAAATCAAAGGTGAGCAGATTTTAAAAGTAATTGAAGGACAAAACAGCATGGAGGCAGAGCTTCTTGCAGAGGCACATGAGCATGAGCACGAGCATCATCACGAGCATGACCATGAGCATCATCACGAGCATCATCACGACCATGAGCATGGACACGAGCATCATCACGAGCATGACCACCATCATGAACATGATGAAAACTGTACCTGTGGATGTCATGACCACGACCATGACCATCACCATGCGGATGAGGTATTTACAAGCTGGGGTAAAGAAACACCACATAAATACACGAAAGAAGGCATCGAGAAGATTTTAAAAGCCTTTTGTGATACAGAAGATTATGGAACCATCTTAAGAGCGAAAGGAATGGTTCCGGCAGAAGATGGTACATGGATTTACTTCGACATGGTTCCGGGGGAATATGAAATCCGCGAAGGTGAGGCAGATTATACAGGAAGACTTTGTGTTATCGGAACTGATATCAGGGAACATCAGTTAGAAGAACTTTTTGGAATAGCGTAGTAGAAAGGCGGAAATAGCATGCAGGAAGTACCAGTATACTTATTTACCGGATTTATGGACAGCGGAAAGACATCTCTGATTTTAGAGACCTTATTTGAAAATGAATTTACCGATAATGATAGAGGATTGATTATTGCCTGTGAAGACGGAGATGTAGAATATGATGTGGAAAAATTAGCAGAAATCAATACCAGTCTTGCCCTGATTGAAGAGGAGGAAGACTATAACGAGGAGACTTTGAAGAAAATCAACGAAGAGTATCGGCCTGAGGTAGTTTTTATTGAATACAACGGAACCTGGGGAATGGACACTTTTCAGGAGACAGACCTCCCAAAAGGTTGGGTATTGGTACAATCTCTTGCGACAGCAGATGCAACTACTTTTGATATGTATCTGACGAATATGAGAACCATGATTATGGAGCAGCTCTTTGACGCAGATGTGGTTATTTTTAACCGCTGTGACGATGACACACCAAGAGAGAAGTTCCGCCGCAATGTCAAGGCACTCAACCGTAAAGCACAGATTGTATATGAAAGAAAAGACGGAACCATAGATGAACGTGAGATGGAGGATGTACCATTTGATACGAGTGGAGATTTCATTGAATTATCGGATGCAGACTATGGACTTTGGTATTTAGATGCTATGGAAAACCCGAAAAAATATGATGGTAAGAAAATCAAATTCCTTGCGCTGGTATACAATCCGGCAAAGATGAAGAAAGGAACTTTCGTTCCGGGACGATTTGCCATGACCTGTTGTGTGGAGGACATTACTTTTATTGGATTTAAGTGTAAATATCCGGATTCCGATAAGATTGCGCATAAGTCATGGATTGAGATTACGGCAGAGGTACGTGTGGAGTTTGCAAGAGAATATCGCGGAAAAGGACCGGTACTTTATCCGGTTGAGATAAAGCCGGCAGAAAAGCCGGAGGATGAACTGGTATATTTTAATTAAATTTTATAACA
>JBJELL010000183.1:1157-6177 GCA_051879115.1 Lachnospiraceae bacterium | reverse complement strand
AGCCGGCAGAAAAGCCGGAGGATGAACTGGTATATTTTAATTAAATTTTATAACAGCCGGAAATCTGTAATACCGGATTTTAAAGAATATAAAACGAAAAATATCATAAGCAGATAGTAGGAAATTATAAAACCGTTGTAATCTGGTATAGCAATCAGAATACAGCGGTTTTTTCTGCAAACAAACTAAAAAAAGCGAAAATTTCAATAATATTACTTTCGTGTATAATAGTTGTATAATAAAACCCATATTCCCGTGAAAAATGTTGTACAAAGTTTTTTTGTGTGATACCATAGGAGCATATTGGAATAATTCAAAAGGAGAGGGAAGATGGAAAAGAGGAGGTTGTTACAGACAATAGTTTCTGCGGTTTTCATTGTAATATTGACAGCATTATTGAGCTATCTGAATATTATGGAGATTTGGGATCAGTCAACATCTGATATTCTGAATCAAAAGGCATCCGGTGTGGATAAGAATATCTATATTATAGGAATCGATGATAAAACACTTGAAAAATATGGTGCAATTACCGATTGGGGACGTGAGTTATCCGGTGAGCTTGTAGAAAGACTGAATGAAAATCCGGATGCAAAACCGGCAGTTATTGGTTTTGATGTAATCTACAGTGAAGAGGGTAACAAGGAGGGAGATAAGTATTTTGCCAAAGCCTGTAAAAAATCCGGTAATGTGGTAGCGGTCTCATCGTTTTCTTTCAAAGAACAGCCGGAAACGGATGAGAATGGAAAGATTACTTACAATCCGTATCATATAAATCGAGTACTTAGACCATATGAAGAACTTCAAAAAAGCGTAAAAACAGGGTTTGCCAATACCACAGTAGACAGTGACGGATATGTGCGTCGGGCAATGGTCAGTATTGATGATGGAGGAGAGACTGTTTATAGTTTTGCTTTTCAGGTATATCAGGAATATCAGAAAGCGAGAGGAGAAAAAGCAGTATTGCCCAAAACTCACGGGGATGGAAATCAATTTTACTTTTCCTATTCCGGAAAACCGGGTGCTTATACGGAAATATCCATGGCAGATGTAATGGATGGAACGGTAGATACAAAAATATTTCAGGATTCTATTGTATTAGTAGGTGCTTACTGTGTGGGCATGCAGGATTCTTTTAAGCCTGCCATTTCACATGATAACGAAATGTATGGAGTAGAAATCCATGCGAATATTATACAGGCACTATTAGAAGGAAAGACACAGTCTCCGGTTTCTAGAGGGTGGTATGCTCTTTTTACCGGTTTGCTTTGTGGTGCATTTTTCTTATTTGCAAAAAGAGCAAAGATGCTTTGGACAACGATTGTATTTGCAATTCTGATAGTAGGCAATACCATTATGGTAAAGGTAATGTACCATCAGGGATATGTATTGCCGGTAATTTTTCTGCCTATTGTTCTTCTTCTGATTTATGCAGGACACCTGATTCAGGAATATATAACAGAGCGGATGAGACGAAGACGTGTGGTAAGCGTATTTAAACAGTATGTGGCACCGCAGGTTGTAGATAAGATTAGTAAAGACAAAGATTTTGAAATGGTGCTTGGTGGAGAAAACCGCCATATTGCGGTTCTCTTTGTAGATATCCGGGGATTTACTACCATGTCGGAAAGTCTGGCTCCTGAGCAGGTAGTAGAAATTCTAAATGAGTATTTAAGCCTTACTACAAAGTCTATTTTTGATAACAGTGGAACATTGGATAAGTTTGTAGGAGATGCTACAATGGCAGTATTTAACGCTCCCTTTGATTTGGAAGATTATATATTTAAAGCAGTTTGTGCAGCATGGGATATGAAGCAGGGAGCAGATACGATTGCAGAAAAATTTGAGAAACGTTTTGGGAAGAGTGTTTCATTTGGAATAGGTGTTAACTGTGGAAATGCAGTAGTGGGAAATATCGGTTGTGATTTCAGAATGGATTATACGGCGATTGGTGATACCGTTAATACGGCAGCAAGACTGGAAAGTAATGCAAAACGGGGACAGATTTTAATCAGCGAGCAGGTGTATGAAGCAGTAAAGGATAGAATTGAAGTAACAGCTATAGGTGAGATTCCGTTAAAAGGAAAGACTCAGGGTGTGTATGTATATCAGTTGGACTCCGTAAAAAAGGAAGCAGAGAGGTAATATATGGGACAGGTATATATTATTCCAGAGTGGCAGCAGACAGAACGTTCAGTAGAGATAGTAAAAGAATACGATGGAGCTTTTGAATTTAATGATTTTTGGATACCGGAGGTATTAGATGACAGACAAAGGCAGGAAGAAATCATAGAGCATTATGCGAAATATCGCACGGATTTTTCGCAGGATACCATGCATGGAGCTTTTTTGGATGTTACAGTACATAGTGAGGATCGGCTGATTCGTGAGGCTTCCATCCAAAGGGTTTATCAATCTATGGACATTGCAAAAAGAATGGGTTTAAGAGGAGTGATATTTCATACTGGTCTTTTGGCAGGGTTTCGCGTTTCTTATTACCTGGAACATTGGAAAAAAGAGAATATCCGTTTTTTTACGGAACTTGCAAATAAGTATCCGGATCAGGAAATCTTTATGGAAAATATGTTTGATGAAGTGCCCGAGGAATTAGCGGAGCTAGGAGAGGCTATGGAGAAGGTAAGTAATTTTGGAATCTGTATGGACTATGCCCATGCAGCAGTGACAGATTGTTCTAAAGAAAGATGGGTAAAAGAACTGGCACCTTATATCCGTCATATGCATATTAATGACAATGATTTACAAAAAGACCTTCATCAGCCTGTAGGAGAGGGACAGATTGATTGGAGGGAATATGAGAAGCTGATGCAGAAATATCAGATAGATGCTACAGTTCTCGTAGAGGTAAAAGGATATGAAGCACAGAAAAAATCATTGGAATATTTGAAGAAAAATCACATATTTCCGATGAGATAATAAAGAGAGGTAGACATATGAGACTGGAGTATAAGGATTTTGAGCGAATATTGAATATTGGAATTGATTTGTGTACGGAAAAAGATCCGAATCGTCTGTTAGAATCTATTTTAGAAAATGGTATGAAGATTACGCATTGTGATGCAAGTACCCTGTATTTATATGAAAATAACCAGTTGGTATTTAAAATTATGAAAACGCTGTCTATGGGGATTAGCCGTGGCGCAGATGGGGAATCCATTGAGGATATACCGCCTGTGCCTATGAAGGAAGGAAATGTATGTGCTTATACGGCAATCCACCGGGAAATCGTAAATATACCGGATGTATATGACAGTGACAGGTTCGATTTTTCAGGTCCTAAAAAATACGATGCGTTGACAGGATATCATACCAGGTCCCAACTTGTGATTCCGATTGAAAATAATGAAAATGAGCTTTTAGGGGTACTACAGTTGATTAATGCAATGGATGAAAATGGAAATGTAATCCCCTTTGACAGACAATATGATTTAATCATACGTTCTCTTGCCTCAATGGCTGCCATTGAATTGACCAATCTTTCTTATGTGGAAGAACTAAAAATACAGCTTCGCTCTTTTGTGGAAGCATTTGCAAAAGCAATAGATGAAAGGACTCCTTACAATGGCTCTCATACAAGAAAGGTAGCAGAGTATGCAGGAATTCTTGCAGAAATGATTAATAAGAAACAGGAGATGGGGGAGTGTGAGGAGTACTTTGATGAAGAACGAAAAGAAAAGCTGATTCTTGCAGCACTTCTTCATGATATTGGAAAGATGATTATTCCGCTTGAGATTATGAACCGGGCAACTAGGCTGGATCAGGATATACAGCAGATTGAATGGAGATTTGAACTGCTTGCCTCCTACTACGAAGTAGATATGCTAAGAGGACGGATTCCAGAACCGGAATATGAGGCAAAGATGATAGAACTGCAAGAGGAATTAGAATTTATCCGTAAGATAAATCTCATGGGATTTTTGGATGATGAAAGTTATGAGCATGTGAAAAGGCTTGCAAAAAAAGAATATGTGAAAGAGGATGGAACCACCATACCATATCTGACGAAAAGAGAGATAGAGTGTCTGAGCATCCGAAAGGGAACACTTACGGATGAGGACAGAAAGCAGATGGAGAGTCATGTGGTCATGACGGGAAAAATACTAGAAAAAGTAAGATTTAATAAGAATTACAGTATGGTGCCAAAGTGGGCAGCGAATCATCATGAATTCTTAGATGGAACAGGATATCCAAACCATCTGGCAGGAGAAGAGATTGATTTAGAGAGCAGAATACTGACCATAGCAGATATCTACGATGCGCTGACAGCTACAGACAGGCCATATAAGAAGCCAATGGAGAAAGAAAAGGCACTGGGAATTCTGCGAGACATGGCAAAAGAAGGAAAATTGGAAATGCGGTTAGTAGACTGGTTAGGGGAAGCACTGGAGGAGGAAAAGATATGAGACAGAGAATGAAAGGATGGATATCCATTATACTTGCGATTACTGTTGCAGTGACATTACTGCCACAGATAGAGAGGACGGCAGATAAGGTGCAGGCAGCAGTAACTACTGTAGAAGTTAGCGATATGAAAACTCTGATAAGTGCGGTAGAGTTGTGTAATAGTCCTGATACAGTGGAATCTGTAGAAGTGACCCTGACAAATGATATTACAGAACTTGTTGATACAATCAGTATTACATCCGGTACGCTGTCCATTGATTTGAATGGTCATACTCTTAGCGGAAATACAAAAGAGTATACTTATCTGATAGAATCCTCCGGTGGTGAGCTTACGATTACAGATAATAGTGGGGGAAAAACAGGAACAATCCAAAATACAAATAGTCTGGGTGGAGTCATTAATAAAACAGGGGGAACTCTAAATATATCAGGAGGAACCTTTGACAGTGCTTATAGAGCTCTTAATGTAGAATATAGTCAGGTAAAGTTATCAGGAGGAACGTTTAACGGAGGAATTGCCAATATGATAAGTGAAACAGCCGGTTTGAATTACACCTCCTATTATGACAGAGAAAATGGACTCATTGCTGATGGATAT
>JBJELL010000183.1:0-1057 GCA_051879115.1 Lachnospiraceae bacterium | reverse complement strand
TTTGAATTACACCTCCTATTATGACAGAGAAAATGGACTCATTGCTGATGGATATGTATTGACAGATAATACTTTCACAGATGATGGAGAAATAACGGTATTCAGCGCAGCGAAGGTAAGTGTCGTGAATGGAGTACTGTTAGAACCTAATACCCGACGTTCCATGATAGAGACATATAGTGACAATGAAACAGCAGAAGCAGAAACTGCAGATTTATATTCCATTGCACCTGTTTCTGTGGGAGTAGACGGTACCATCTATCCTAATAGTGACAGCAGTACGACACCTGTTATTGATTCATCCAGAGTAACAAACGGAAACACGTATGTGTTTAAAGGATGGTGTGATGAGAACAATATGGAATATGCTTCGATGGATGAATATATAAGCAGTCAGGGAGTACCGAAAACAGATAGTTGGTTAAGAGCGGTCTGGACGTCAAGGACTACCTCATCTGAGGGACTAGAAAGTGTAATTGAAAATTATCAGGCAGTCGGAAGAATCGAACTGCTAAATGATATTTCTTTGTCCGATTCCCTCGTTGAAAAGGAAGTGGATTCCTATACAGAGAGAACGCTGGATTTAGGTGGAAAAACTATTTATTATTCTTCCGATTCTATAGAGAGTCCGGCACTTATATTAAATGGAGCGTGGAGTATTCAAAACGGAACGATTGAAAGTAAAGGACAGGCATGTCTTCAGATAGATGGAACAGCGGTACTTGAAAATCTCGATTGCAAGGCACAGGACAGTTCTTACGTAGTGGGATTTGGTAACGTCAGCACTAATTCTCAAAATAAAATTATCTCCGGCACTTTTGAAACTACGACGGCTGACGGTTGTGCAATTTGGACAGTAAATAGTTCCGGAACCGGAACAGCATCAGATATTACTTCACTTTTTGGGAATGCTTATCCAAGCAGTACAGATACGCGTATAGATGGTGCAAATGTTTATTTGAATGCACAAAAGCTTCTTGTATCACAATCTCCGATTACTTATATTGAAAATGGCGGGGATGTAGATATGGGAACGCATACATATGGAGAAAGTATT
>JBJELL010000182.1:0-2575 GCA_051879115.1 Lachnospiraceae bacterium | reverse complement strand
GTCAGCAAAGACGAATGCGGAAGTTGTCATTGGAGGAAAAGTCTATACATTAAGCGGTTTTGAAAGCGAGGAATATTTACAGAAGGTAGGTTCCTATATCAATACCAAGATTGCCGAGATTGAAGAGGTAGAAGCCTTTCGCCGTTTTACTGCGGATATGAAAGCTATTTTGGTGGAACTGAATATTGCAGACGATTATTTCAAAGCAAAGGCACAGGCAGAAAAATTAGAACGGGATTTAGAGGCAAAAGAAAAAGAAATCTATGATTTAAAGCACGATTTGATTTCAAATCAGGTACAGACTGAGACTGATAATCAACGGTTAGAGGAGTTAGAAGCAGAGAATAAGGAACTGCTGTTGAATAAGGCAAGATTAGAAGCTGCTCTTGAGGACTCCCTTCTTGGAAAAGTCAAGACAATGAAGCCGGATGAGGAAAAGACAGAAGAGAAGAAGACACAAGAGAAAGGCAAAGGAGTAAAAGGACAGGCTTAAGCTGTCCTTTCTTTCATCATATGAATCATTTAGAACTATTGTCTCCGGCAGGAGATATGTCCATTTTCAAAGCAGTTATAAAAGCCGGGGCAGATGCCGTATATGTGGGTGGTTCCGCCTTTGGCGCAAGAGCCTATGCGAATAATTTTTCCAAAGAGGAATTACTAGAGGCATTAGATTATGCCCATATTCATAACAGACAGGTCTATCTGACTGTAAATACCCTGTTAAAGGAAAATGAATTAAGAGAAGAACTCTATGATTACCTGTTACCCTACTATGAGCAGGGATTAGATGCAGTCATTGTGCAGGATTTCGGAGTTATGAATTTTATCAAAGAGGCATTTCCGGGACTGTCTATTCATGCTAGTACCCAGATGACTGTTACAGGAGTAGATGGGGCAGCATTTTTACAAAGCCAGGGTGCTTCTAGAGTAGTAACCGCAAGAGAACTGTCTTTTGATGAAATCAAAAAGATAAAAGAGGCTACCGGTGTGGAAATCGAGAGTTTTGTACACGGAGCACTCTGTTATTGCTATTCCGGACAGTGCCTTATGAGCAGCATGTTAGGAGGACGGAGTGGAAATAGAGGACGCTGTGCGCAGCCCTGCCGTCTGCCTTACGAGGTTTTAGACAGCAGGAAAAAGAGTATTTGTAAGGAGGCAAATTATATCCTGAGTCCGAAAGATCTCTGTACCGCATCTATGATTCCCGAACTTGCAGAATGTGGGATAGACTCCTTTAAAATAGAAGGGCGTATGAAGCAGGCAGAGTATGCGGCGGGAGTTACCTCCATATATCGGAAATACGTTGACCGATATGAACATTATGGAAAATAAGGATTTCAATTTGAAAAGAAGGATGAAAAACGTCTGTTAGATTTGGGCAGCAGGAGCGGATTTACAAAAGGATATTATCTACAGCACAACGGTGCGGACATGATTACTTTTTCAAAACCGAATCATACGAAGACAAACGAGGCATTGCATGAGGAAATCCGAAATCACTATATTGAGCAGAATTTTCAAGAAAAAATTAAGGGAAATTTAAAACTCTTTCTGGGAAAAAATGCTACACTGACAGTATCATTTGGCACGGTAGAGGTAACCGTAACAGGAGATGTGCTAAAATGTGCAGAGAAGAAACCCTTAGATAAAGAGACCGTCTTTGATAAGATGACAAAAACCGGGAATACACCTTTTGTCTTTGAAGATTTAGAGATTGAAATGGATGAAGGGGTATTTCTTCCGATTGGCAAACTCAATGCTCTGCGAAGGGAGGCATTGGAACTGCTGCAAAGCCGGATTTTGGAATTCTGCCGAAGAAAAGAGAGTATAAAAGCACCGCTTCACAAAGAGGAAAGCGTAAAAAACAAACTGAAAGACGGGGGAACAAAACTAAGCGTATCCTTAGAAAAAACGGAGCTTTTGAAGCTGGTATGCAGCAAAGAATTTGTAGACAGGGTTTACTTAGATGCAGATACCTTTTTAAAGGGTACGGATATCTCTGTTCTAAAGGATGCCTGCATACAGATAAAAGAAGCAGGAAAACAGGCATTTTTGTTGTTGCCTTCGATTTTCAGAGAGGCTACTAGAAGCCGGTATGAGAGTATATATGAAGAACTGAACGAAATTCCTCTTGATGGTATGATTGTTAAAAATTATGAAGAAATCGGATTTTTAAAAAGGCATGGTTATGATGGAATTCTCATAGCAGACCATAATCTCTATACTTATTCAAATCAGGCACAGAGAGCATTTGCAGAATGTGGGATTACAGAAAATACCGTTCCGTTAGAACTGAATCGAAAGGAATTGTACCATAGGGACTGCCAAAAGAGTGAACTTCTGCTCTATGGCTATATTCCTTTGATGGTTACCGCAGGTTGTATTCATAAGAGTCTTAGAAAATGTGAGAAAAAAGAAGAAGTATATTACATCAAAGACCGGTATGGAAAAGAATTTGCAGTAAAGAACCACTGCACGGACTGCTATAATATGATCTATAATAGCAGCCCCTTAGCTCTTTTTGGTATGTATGAGGAAATAAAAAAGATTCCAATGAACTCTTACCGGATTCATT
>JBJELL010000181.1:0-2587 GCA_051879115.1 Lachnospiraceae bacterium | reverse complement strand
TGGTAATAATATACTGCATCGTGTAAAGAGTGGAGGTATCAATCTGTATGACTCCCTCTTCTTTCCCACATGCTTCACACAGAGTTCCCGCATATTTGGTGGAAAACCATGTTAAATCTTCTTCTTTTTTGCACTTTCTACAGGAAAAGACATTGGGATATTCTCCATTAATGGTTAATACCTTTAATTCATAGATACAGCGGACAAGGCGGTTTAAATAAGCATCGCTTTCTAATGCCCGAAGAGATTGATAGAGTAACTTTAACAATTCCACCTCATTGCCGTTTTCCACGGCATAGTAATCCGCTAACTCTAAAAAATAAAAGCCGTAATAGGCAGCCTCTAAATCCTCTGCCAGTTCCCTGAAATAATTCGTAATCTCAGCCTTTGCTAAATTGTATGTACTTCTTCCTTCATATAGCTCAAACTGACCAAAGGAGAAAGGATTGGTTGCAGCAAGCAACTGGGAATTCGGTCTTCTCGCCCCTCTTGCAAATGCTGTAATCTTACCTCTCTCCTTCGTGAGCAATGTAATTCTCTTATCGTAGTCCCCTATGGGTATCACTGACAGCACCATACCTGTCAGCACCAGATTCTGTCCCATATTCCACTGCACCTCTTACATTCTGCACCTCATCTGACGCCTCTGCCTGCACGTTTTTATACGCCAGATAATCCGTTACCTTTCCTGTGCTCATAAATTGATTCCAGGTTTCCTCTTCCATGAAAATTCCCCCTTACCGACCCTTTGGTCTTCTCTATTAGAATTTCCATGAAGCCTGTTCCTATACCAGCAAAAAATTACCAGTTAAATATCTTCCGGTCTGTACCCGAAGTTCTTCATCAAAAAGTCGCTGTCTCTCCAGTCTTTTTTCACTTTTACCCATAACTGAAGATTTACTTTTGCGTCTAACATACGCTCTATTTCAAACCGGGCATTGCTTCCGATTTTCTTTAACATACTTCCCTGTTTCCCGATAATGATTCCCTTGTGAGAATCCTTTTCACAGACGATGGTAGCATCAATATCTATGATTTTTTTGCCTTTGCGCTTCTTCATCCGGTCTATGGATACTGCAATTCCATGAGGAATTTCTTCGTTTAGGGCATGAAGGGATTTCTCCCTGATAATCTCCGCTACAATCTGACGCTCCGGCTGGTCTGTGACAGTATCTTCATCATAGAACTGCGGTCCATAAGGCAGATATTTAAAAATCAAATCCACTAAAATGTCCGTATTCTGTCCTCTTAGAGCGGAAAGGGGTACAATCTCCGCAAAGTCATAGACCTTACGGTAGGTGTCAATGTATTCAAGCACCTTTTCCTTTTCCACGGTGTCTACTTTGTTGATGACTAAAATCACCGGAGTCGTGACCTTTTTTAATTTTTCAATGATATGCTGCTCTCCTGCCCCAATAAAGTTGCTCGGCTCTACGAGCCAAAGCACTGCATCTACCTCATTTAAGCTCTTTTCCGCTACATTTACCATGTATTCGCCTAACTTGTTTTTTGCTTTGTGAATACCGGGTGTATCCACAAAGACAATCTGCCCTTTGTCCATATCCGTATATACGGTCTGAATACGGTTTCTGGTAGTCTGTGGCTTATTAGAGGTAATTGCAATCTTTTGTCCGATTAAATGATTCATTAATGTGGATTTTCCCACGTTTGGTCTTCCGATAATCGTTACGAATCCTGATTTAAAATTCTCGTTCATTCCGGCTCCTTTTCCTTAGTAAAGGTCTTTTAGTTCCATAAACATATCCTCGTTTGCACGCAGGGTCTCTTCATTCCCAATGACACAGAGATTCTGCTCTTTTAAAACAGCTTTTACCATCGGTGCAAGAGAACGGATATCCTCTGCCTGTGCTGATAATACCTCATCCCGTTCTCTTTGTAAATCCTCTTCACTGACATCTCCAAGCCAGGAAATCAAAGAACGTCTTCCTTTTGCAGAAGGAGTTAACGGTGTGTCCATCTCACTAACGGTTCCGATGATATATTTTGTCATATCCCTTTCGTCTACATCAAAGTTCTCCACATACGCAGGGATTCCCTCATATACCTTGTTGGTTGCTTCAAGATTCGGGTCACGGTAGGACGCAAAATAGCTATCTCCGTTTCTTCCAAATCCGCTCATACATCCATAGGCACCACCTTTGACACGGATATTAATCCAAAGATAGTCATAGCCCATAATAACTTTTAAGATTCTCAGTGTTCCCTTGTAGGAATAACCTTCGTTGATAAAATTACCGGTACGGGATACATACTGTACCTTAGAAGCATCTAAAAATCCCTCGTTCTTCTTCTCACATACCAATTCTTCTTTTGACACTTCTTTTGCCGGATAGAGGGAATTCACAAAATCCGTCAGTTCTTTCTCCATGAAGTCTGTGCCGTCTTTTGAAGTCACATTTAACAAAAGACGTTCTTTTACGAAGATGCCCTCGATAAGAGTCTGCAGCTTCTCTTTTAACATCTCTTTTTTCTCATCAAAATGTTCTTCTAAATCGGCAATGACTTTATAGAGTGATATTCCCCCTGTCAAATCGTTGACTTTTGCCGTCTTAGAAAAATATGACAT
>JBJELL010000180.1:0-2589 GCA_051879115.1 Lachnospiraceae bacterium | reverse complement strand
AGTATACACGATTTTGTGAAAAAAGCATAGTTTTTTAGCTTAACTTTTCTACCAGTTTTTCCATGTATTCCGGAACCGGCGCACTAACTTCCATGTATTTTCCCGTAGTTGGATGGATAAATCCTATCGTTTTCGCATGAAGTGTCTGTCCTTGCAAATGATAAGGATTTTTCTGGCTTCCATAGACGGTATCTCCTAAAAGTGGATGGGAAATACTTGCCATGTGAACGCGAATTTGATGGGTTCGTCCGGTTTCTAATGTAAATTCCATATAAGTAGCACCTTTTAATTGTTTTAAAACACGATAATGCGTCTTAGCAGGTTTTCCATTCTTTTCATTGATTGTCATCTTCTTGCGGTCAGTAGGATGACGACCGATAGCACCTTCAATCGTACCGCTTTCTTCTTTGAAATTTCCTGCAACAACTCCCACGTATTTTCGGGTAACGGAATGGTCTTTTATCTGGTCAGCAATCTTTATATGAGCATCATCGTTTTTACAGATAATCAGAGAGCCGGTGGTATCTTTATCAATACGGTGTACAATTCCCGGACGTATCTCTCCGTTAATCCCGGATAAACTGTCCTTGCAGTGATACATGATGGCATTGACAAGGGTTCCTGAATAATGTCCGATTGCCGGATGGACAACCATTCCCTTTGGCTTGTTAACAATTAATAAATCGGTATCTTCATATAAGATATCCAAAGGGATATTCTCCGGTTCAATCTGAGTCGGTACGGCATCGGGAATCTCCACGACAATCCTATCTTCGGCTTTTAATCGATAATTTGCTTTTTGAATCACCTGATTTACGGTTACAAAACCATCTTTTATTATTTTTTGAAAAAAAGAACGGGACTGATCTGGGAAAACTTCTGACAGATATTGGTCAAGACGTTTTTCCTCCCAGTTCCCATCGACTTCTAAATAATGTTTCTTCATTTGACACTCTATTCCTTACGTTTTTTTCTACGGGGAAAAATCTCATTGCTCAAGGCATCTAAATCCTCTTCTTTATAATATAGTAAAAAGAAAATCAGGAATAATACAGCTCCGCAGGTTACATAAATATCTGCCACATTAAAAATCGGAAAATCAATAAGTTCAAAATAGAAAAAATCAATTACATAATTATAAGAGATTCTATCTATAAAATTTCCGGCGGCACCGGCTAGAAACAGCGACATAATCACATAAATTGGATAGTAACATCTCTTAGCCGGAATCTTATAATAGACCCAGAATACCACAGCAAAAAAAATCAGAGTAAGTACTACAAAATAGACTTTTTTGCCCTGTAAAATACCAAAAGCCGCTCCCTGGTTTTCTAAATATTGCAGACAGAATATATTTTCGATAATGGAAAGTGCACTCTTCCCTTTTAAATGTGCCACTGCTAATTGTTTGCTCCATTGGTCAAGAAATAGTAATACCAGAGTGCTTAACCAGAAAATCAGATGAAAACGTATTCCTTTTTTTTCCATCGTAACAATCCTCTCTCATTTATTCTAAAATATAAGATATTCCATCTATTAGCATTTCATCTGTGACCTGCTGACTGATATATGCATTTCCTATTTCTTCTAATAGGACAAATTTTATCTGACCGTTTTGCATCTTTTTATCTGACTTTGTCGCTAACAGAATCTCCTCTGCACTCATGGCATGAGATGCGTCCAATCTAATTGGAAGCTGGTAGGTGAGTAATACCTTTTCGATGGTATTTAAGGTCTCTTTTGTAATATTTCCAAGTTTCCATGAGATATAGGATGCCGATACCATTCCAAGTGCCACACATTCCCCATGATATAGAGAGAAATCGGATAATTTTTCTACAGCATGTCCAATCGTATGTCCGAAGTTCAGTAAAGCTCGCTCGCCTTTCTCGGTGGGGTCATTTTGAACGACTTCCCTCTTAATCTGGCAGCTTCCCGATACAGTCTGTTCGATTTCCTCCCAGACAATACTTTGAATCTTTTCGTGGTTTGATTCCAAAAAGGAAAAGTAGTCTGCATCTTTTATTAATCCTGATTTTATGGCTTCTGCCATACCGGAAGCAAATTGCTTCTTTGGCAGAGTTTTTAATGCATCTAAATTGATATATACCAGCTTTGGCTGTTTAAATGCACCAACCATATTTTTATACTGGGAAAAATCTACTCCTGTCTTGCCACCGATACTGCTGTCCACCTGTGAAAGCAGGGTCGTAGGTATCTGAATGAAGTCAATTCCTCTTAAATAGGTTGCTGCAGCAAATCCGGTCATGTCTCCAACAACTCCGCCACCTAATGCAATAAGCAAATCATTGCGTTCAAAATGGTTAATTATTAAATATTCATATAATTTTTGAATAGTGTTTAGATTTTTCTGTTTCTCACCAGCTTCAAAAACAAAGGAAATTACAGTTGAAAATCTTTCTGACAGGATGGATTCCAATGCGTTTTTGTATATTTTTGCCACTTCTGAATCTGTAACAATACATATTTTGACGTTTTCTTTGTAACCCAAAGCGGTTAATTCCTCTAAAATTTCATCATAAGATGAAGTCAGGCAGATATCGTATATCCAATGCCCATCATAGTTAA
>JBJELL010000179.1:0-2599 GCA_051879115.1 Lachnospiraceae bacterium | reverse complement strand
GATAAGACATCCTGTATTCTCAAAAGTCCCAACGAACATGATGCAGAGCAGATGTTATCGTATTTTACGGCAGTTTCCGGAGAATCTTATTTTATGATAAATTATCCTGAAGAAATAAAGATAACCATGAAAGAAGAAACCGAGCTATTAAAAAGCAAGATAGAAAGCAATACGGATATCATGATAGCTGCCTTTATAAATGAAGAGATTATAGGAAATGTTAGTGTTTATTCTTTAAGTGATAGGATGAAGATGCGTCATCGTGCCTGTCTTGGAATTGCCATCCGAAAAGAATATCAATCCAAAGGTCTTGGCAGGATTTTATTAGCAGAAGGAATCTTAACAGCAAAAAATGCCGGTTATACCCAGATAGAACTCGGTGTATTTTCCGACAATGAAAAAGCACTCCGGTTATATGAGAAATCCGGTTTTGAAAAATGGGGAAGAACGAAAAATGCTTTCCGCTTAAAAGATGGAACATACCGGGACGAAATCATTATGGGACAATTACTATAAAACATCAGATAGAAAAGCAGAATAAAAAGGAGGTTTTCACATGAACGCAATCCAACAATTCAAAGAACTTGTAGACCAGTCTGACAACATTGTGTTTTTCGGAGGAGCTGGTGTCTCCACTGAAAGCGGAATCCCGGATTTTAGAAGTGTAGACGGCTTATACAACCAGAAATATGACTATCCACCCGAGACAATTCTAAGCCATTCCTTCTATATAAGTAAGACCGAAGAATTCTATCGTTTTTACCGCGATAAAATGTTAGCTCTCGATGCAAAGCCAAATGCGGCACATCGAAAACTTGCGGAATTAGAAGCAAAGGGCAAGTTAAAAGCTGTCATCACCCAGAACATTGATGGACTCCATCAGGCAGCCGGAAGCAAAGAAGTCTTAGAACTGCATGGCAGCGTACACAGAAATTATTGCAGGGAATGTGGAAAACTCTACGATGCACGCTATATCCTAGAATCCACCGGAGTTCCGACCTGTACCTGCGGGGGTCAGATAAAGCCGGATGTAGTTCTCTACGAAGAAGGGTTAGATAACTATACCATGCAAAAAGCCTTGAATTACATCAACAACGCTGACGTACTGATTATTGGAGGAACTTCCTTAGCAGTCTATCCGGCAGCAGGTCTTATCGACTATTACAGAGGAAACAAACTCGTTTTAATCAATAAGAGCGAAACACCGATGGACAACCGTGCAGACCTGATTATCCATGAAAGCATAGGAAAAGTATTCGACAGCATCTAGGAGGGATTATGAACCAGTACCAATATGAAGTAGGAGATATCGTAAGATTAAAAAAACAGCATCCATGCGGCAGCAGTGAATGGGAGATACTAAGAGTCGGAGCGGACTTCCGTTTGAAATGCCAGGGGTGTGGACACCAGATTATGATTGCCCGCAAAATCGTAGAAAAAAACACGAAAGAACTGAAAAAACCTCTTGAAAAATAAGGAAACTCATGATATCATATATCTTCGTGATATATTAAATTCCTTGCTCCCGCAAAAATGGCAGGGGCCAGAGACCAAAAGGAGGTAAAACATAATGAACAAATATGAATTAGCACTCGTTGTGAATGCCAAGATTGAAGACGATGAGCGAGCAGCAGTCGTAGAGAAAGCAAAAGAGTATATTACACGTTTTGGCGGCACAATCACAAACGTTGATGAGTGGGGTAAGAAGAGATTAGCTTACGAAATTCAGAAAATGAGAGAAGGATTCTACTACTTCATTCAGTTTGACGCTGAAGCAGATGTTCCAGCTCAGGTAGAAGCAAGCGTTCGTATCATGGACAACGTTCTTCGTTTCTTATGCGTTAGAGCAGACGAGGCATAGATAGAAAAGAGGAAACCGCATGAATAAGGTAATACTTATGGGAAGACTGACCAGAGATCCTGAGGTTCGTTACTCTCAGGGCGAGCAGTCAACAGCCGTAGCAAGATATACACTCGCAGTAGACAGAAGATTCAGACGCGATGGAGATCAGCAGACCGCAGATTTCATCAACTGCGTTGCATTCGGACGTCAGGGTGAGTTCGCGGAGAAGTATCTCCGTAAAGGAATCAAAATTGCAATTACCGGACGTATCCAGACCGGAAGTTATACGAATAAAGACGGACAGAGAGTCTATACAACAGATATCGTTGTAGAAGAACAGGAATTTGCAGAGAGTAAGGCAGCAAGTGAGAACAACAGTGGTTTTGCTCCGACAGAGAGACCGGCACCAAGCAGTGCGGCAGGCGACGGCTTTATGAATATTCCGGATGGAATCGACGAAGAGTTACCATTTAACTAAAACAGGAGGTAAATATCATGGCTTACAATAAAGCAGAGAAAAGCGATGCTCCAATGAGAAGAAGAGCACCACATAAGAGAAAAAAAGTATGTGTTTTCTGTGGAAAAGACAATGTAATTGATTACAAAGATGTAAATAAATTAAAAAGATATATCTCTGAGAGAGGTAAAATCTTACCAAGAAGAATCACAGGAAACTGTGCAAAACATCAGAGAGCTCTTACAGTAGCAATTAAGAGAGCACGTCACGTAGCATTAATGCCATACGTTACAGACTAA
>JBJELL010000178.1:0-11519 GCA_051879115.1 Lachnospiraceae bacterium | reverse complement strand
AAGCCGGGAAAAGAGATTGGAGTCATCTTAAAGGGACTCTTAGAAGAGGTGTTAGAAGACCCTGAAAAAAATGAAAAAGAATATCTTTTATCAAAAGTAAAAGAGTCATATCAGTAAACCCCCTTTCATATGATAGAGAGACACAGAATTGCTGTGAATCGTCATGTGGAGGGGTTTTTGTGTATTATAGAGAAGAATCGTTATTAGAGCAGTATAGCCTAGAAATCTTAGATACTTACAAAGGACGGGGAGCAGTCTTTGCAATGACGAATGAGGGAAAAGTCTATTTAAAAGAATATCCCGGTTCGCAGGTAAAGGCAGATTTTTTAAAGGAACTGTTAAGAAACGTGAATGGACAGGGAGTACATACGGAGACTGTGATAGAGACTGCCGAGGGGGAAAGTCTTGCCAAAGACCCGGAGGGTTATTCTTATATTCTTCGGAAATGGTGTGAGGGAAAAGAATGCAGTACCACAAGCTGGGATGAGATACTGGCATCGGTGGATATCTTAGCACAGCTTCACAATGCCATGAACCAGTCGAAGACGGAGCTGCCGGAGGTTTTAAGTGCAGGAGAGGGAAAGCTGTTAAAAGCCTATGAAAAGCATACCAGAGAACTTAGAACGGTCAAAAATTATGTAAAAAACAGAAAGAGTAAAAGTGAGTTTGAACAGGAATTCTTAGCCCTTTATCCCAAATTTGAGAAACAGGCAGTAGAGATTTTGGAAGGATTGAAAGCACAGAGCGGAAACAGACAGGGATTTGGAATCTGCCACGGGGATTTCAGCCAGCACAATGTGGTATTTTTAAATGAAAAGCCGGCAGTCATCAGCTTTGATAATCTCTGCTATGATATTCAGGTGGGAGATTTGGCAAGATTTATGAGAAAAATATTAGAAAAAAACAACTGGAATATGGGACTTGGAATGGAAATGGTGCGGACATACAGCGAAAAAAAGCCCCTGTCAGAATATGAGAGCGAACAGATATATCTGCGCCTTGCCTACCCGGAAAAATTCTGGAAAATTGCAAACCACTATTACAATGCAAAAAAGGCGTGGGGATTTGGAAGATATCTTGAGAAGTTAGAGAAAATAAAGGCAGAGGAGAAAAACAGAGAACAGTTTTTGGAATATATGAAGCATTTCACTTATGCGTAGAAGATTATTGGCATTTTCAAGGGAATCATGTATAATAAAAATATATGAGGTGTCTTATGAAAAGCAGAGTATGGATAATGCTTCTTCTAATGGGAATCCTGTTTCTATCCGGCTGTAAAAGTGGAAAAGAAGACGCTGTGAAGGTTGGAAATGAGATACCTGCCACAGTTACCACCAAAGAGGAAACAAAGGAAGAGGAGAAGAAGGAAGAAAATACAGTAGAAGATACAACCAAAGAAGAACAGGATACCATGTATGTGATTCTGAAAATTGATGCAGGAGAGCAGGAAGTGCGCCTGCAGAATGTGGAGACCGGAAGGATATCGGAATACGGTATTTCCGATGCCACATCCTATCGGGATAAATATGGGAATTTTACCGCTATTAGCAGCATGACACAGGGAAAGATTGTGACCATAGGTGCGGCGAATGCAGGTGGGAACCTCTCTTATATACAACTGTCAGACAATGCATGGGAGCAGGATAATGTAGAAAAATTCGAGATTGATACGGAGAGGAACATGCTTGTCATTGGAAAGACGAAGTATTATTATGACGATTCCCTTCTTGTATTTCTCGACGATGAACAGATTTCTTTGGATATGATTACAGAAAGCGACAGACTGCGGGTTGCCGGAGTGGATAAGAAGATTGCCTCGGTATCTGTTATTAGTGGTCACGGATATCTGGTATTGACGCATACAGACCTCTTTGAGGGAGGATGGCTTTCTGTGGGAAATGAATGTGTTCTTGAGATTTCTAAGGATATGAAGGTAGAGGTACCGGAAGGAACTTATAAGGTTTCGGTGGCAAATGACGGCTATGGGGATACCAAAGAGGTTACCGTAGTCAAAAACGAGACCACGGTGCTGAACTTAGAAGAGTATAAGGGCGAAGGACCGAAAAAGGGAAAGGTACAGTTTCGTATCACCCCGGAGGATGCAACGATTTCCATCAACGGAAAGCAGATAGACCCGGCACAGCCGGTAGAACTTCGCTATGGAACCTATCAGTTGGTAGTCTCTTCGGAAGAATACGGAGAGTTCAAAGAAAAGCTGGTCATCAGTTCTAAGGAAGCAGAGATAGCAATTAATTTAGAGCAGTTATCAAAGAGCGAGGAAGAGGAGAAAAGCAATTCTTCTTCGAGTGGGACATCCTCATCTAGCAGCAGTACAGGAAGTTCTAAAACCACGTCGGAAAGCTCTTCGGGTTCAGGAAGTAAGAGTAGTACAGATAGTTCTAGCAGTAAGAGTACATCCGACAGCAAAGAGGAGGATTCAGAAGAGTCCGACCTGAAAAAATTATCTGATTTTATATCCACATTACTGGATTAAAATAAAAAAACATATAGGAGGAAAGAACATGGGTTATAAAGAGATGTATGAAAGCTGGCTTGCAAATCCTTATTTTGACGAAGGAACAAAAGCAGAGCTGAAAAGTATTGAAGGAAATGAAAAAGAGATAGAAGACCGTTTCTATACGGAATTAGAGTTCGGAACAGCGGGACTGCGCGGTGTCATCGGAGCAGGAACGAACCGTATGAACATCTATACTGTCCGTAAGGCAACTCAGGGACTTGCGAACTACATCAAAAAAGTAGGAAAGGAAGCACAGGGAGTAGCCATTGCATACGATTCTAGAAGAATGTCACCGGAGTTTTCTAATGAAGCGGCTCTTTGCTTGGCAGCAAACGGCATCAAGGCGTATATTTTCGACTCCTTAAGACCGACACCGGAATTATCCTATGCCGTACGTAAATTAGGATGTGCAGCCGGAATTAATATCACGGCAAGCCATAACCCGCCGGAATACAACGGATATAAGGTATACTGGGAAGATGGTGCACAGATTACACCGCCTCACGATAAGGGAATTATGGATGAGGTAAAGGCAGTAACAGACTTTGCAACGGTAAAGACGATGGCAAAAGCAGAGGCTGAGTCCGCGGGACTCTATGAGGTCATCGGAGCAGAGATTGACGATGCCTATATTGCAGAACTGAAAAAACTGGTACTTCATCAGGATGCTATTGATAAAGTCAAGGACGAATTAAAGATTGTGTATACACCGCTTCACGGAACAGGAAATATTCCGGTAAGACGCGTGTTAAAAGAACTTGGATTCAAAAATGTCTATGTTGTACCGGAACAGGAATTGCCGGACGGCAACTTCCCAACCGTAAGCTATCCGAATCCGGAAGCAGAGGAAGCCTTTGTATTGGGATTAAAAATGGCAAAAGAATTAGATGCCGACTTAGTACTTGCAACGGACCCGGATGCTGACCGTCTCGGTGTCTATGTCAAAGATTCTAAGACAGGGGAATATCATTCCTTAACCGGAAATATGTCTGGATGTCTCATTGGAGATTATGTAATCGGACAGAAGAAGGAACAGCAGGGACTCCCGAAGGATGGTGCGTTTATCAAATCCATCGTTTCTACAAACATGGCGGATGCCATTGCCGAGTACTATGGAATTCAGTTAGTAGAAGTATTGACAGGGTTCAAATTCATCGGACAAAAGATTTTAGAATTTGAGACTAAGGGAAGCGGAACCTATCTCTTTGGTATGGAAGAAAGCTATGGCTGTCTGACAGGAACCTATGCAAGAGATAAGGATGCGGTAGTAGCTTCCATGACTCTTTGTGAAGCGGCAGCATATTATAAGACCCAGGGCAAGACACTTTGGGATGCCATGATTGATATGTATGAAAAATACGGCTATTACAAAGACGATGTAAAATCTATTACCTTAAAAGGAATTGAAGGTTTAGAAAAGATTCAGACGATCTTAGAGACGCTTAGAAAAGATACACCGAAGACCATCGGTGGTTATGAAGTGTTAAAAGCAAGAGACTACAAGAAGGATGAGATTGTAGATTTGAAGAGCGGTGCGGTTACAACGACAGGGCTGCCTTCCTCTAATGTACTCTACTATGAATTAGAAGAGGATGCATGGGTATGTGTCAGACCGTCAGGAACAGAACCGAAGGTAAAATTCTACTACGGTGTAAAAGGAGTATCCTTAGCAGATGCAGATGAGAAATCCGAAAGTCTCGGAAAACAAGTCCTCGAGATGATTGAAAAAATGCTCTAGTTCCTCTTAAAATGGGTGGATTTTCCTTGACAACCTGTATAAAAACAAGTATAAATATATTTGTAGGTAATTTGGGAAAAAATCTCGAACAATAGAATCGATAGGAGGACATACTAAATGAACAAAGCAGAATTAGTTGCAGCTATGGCTGACAAGACTGAATTATCCAAAAAAGACGCAGAAGCAGCATTAAAAGCATTCACAGATGTTGTTGCTGAAGAGTTAAAGAAAGGCGAGAAAATTCAGTTAGTTGGTTTTGGTACATTTGAAGTATCTGAAAGAGCAGAGAGAACAGGAAGAAATCCACAGACAGGAGCAGAGATGGTAATTCCTGCCTCAAAGTCACCAAAATTCAAAGCTGGTAAAGCTTTAAAAGATATGATTAATGCTTAGTCAACAGAGTAGATACAGGGGCCTGTCTTTTGAGACAAGCCCCTTTTTAATATTTGAAATGAAGGAGATTGTATGAGATTAGACAAGTTTTTGAAGGTATCACGTCTCATTAAGAGAAGAACGGTAGCAAACGAAGCCTGTGATGCCGGAAGAGTTATGGTAAATGGAAAAGTTGCAAAAGCCTCCGTCAATGTAAAGCCGGGAGATATCATAGAGATTCAGTTTGGACAAAAGACGGTAAAGGTGGAAGTGCTCACACTTGCAGAGAGTACGAAAAAAGAAGATGCAAAGGATATGTTCCGTTATTTATAAGATAAAGTCATAATCAGCCGGACTCCTAATATAATATAAAAAGGACATCCGTCCACAGAATTAGGAGGAAACTGGTATGGAAGAACGCAGTGCTGCAAAATCACATAAAGTTATTCTGAATAACCGCAGGAACGGTAATTTTACCGGAATACGGGATGTAATCTCTTTTGACCCGAAGGAGATTCTTTTAGAAACCGAAATGGGGATGCTTCAAATCAAGGGGGAAGATTTGCATGTGAGCCGTCTGACTCTGGATAAAGGAGAGGTGGATGTGCAGGGGCTGGTCATCAGCCTTGTCTATTCCGAAGTAGAGAACTACGGTAAGAAAACCGAGAATCTGTTGGGAAGACTCTTTCGATGATAGCGGTCAGTGAAGATATTCATCAGGAAATACTGTTCTTGCTGATTTCCCTTGCATTAGGAGAAGGACTGGTTGTGTTCTACGATGTTTTTCGGATATTCCGAAGAATTGTTCCACATGGAGTCATCTGGATATCCGTAGAGGATATCCTCTACTGGATTGTCTGTGCCCTTTTGGTGTTCGGTATGATTTTTCAGACAAACGACGGGCTGGTAAGAGGCTTTTCTATCGGGGGTATCTGTATCGGAATGCTCTTTTACAACCACTTTGTGAGCCCTTTCTTTGTAAAACACATATCTTCAATTCTGGGAAAAATCATAAGGTTTTGGAAAAAAGGATTGAAAAAAGCGGGAAAAGCCGTTAGAATAAAAATATCTAAACCTTAAATTTGGAGAGAGTAAAAATGGCGAAGAAAAGAAGAAAAAGACAACAGAATAGAAACGGAAAAATTTGGATATCTGTTATCGTAATGACCCTTTTAGTAGTCATGTCTATCCAGATTGTAAATCTTCATGAGAAGAATAAGACCTATCTTGCAAAAGAAGCAGCGTTGAAGTCTCAGTTAGAAGAGGAAAAGGAACGTTCGCAGGAGATTGCAGACTACGAAGAGTACACCAAGACACAGAAATTTATCGAAGATATGGCAAAGAGTAAGTTGGGTCTGGTCTATGATAACGAGATTGTATTTAAGAAGAAATAGAGGCTGGAGCAGTTAGGACTGTCTCCGGCTTTTTTTGATATGAGGGAAAAGAATGCCGGATTATAATAAGAGTATTAATATTTTAACAATGGAAATGCTGGTGTTTTTCTTTGCACATGTTGCATATGCAAAATATTTTTGTACGAGGACTGCCCTGTATAGGGTGACAGGATGGGTAATTTTCTTTACGGTGGCAGTGATACTCGCAAGATTTTTGATAAAGCAGAGAAAGAGACAGATTATGTTTTTTGCACTGATTCCTTTTTTTGCGACCCATTTGATTGGAAGGAATACGGGAACTTTAGCCTTTGGTTTTATGATATATCTGATTGCGGATATCATGTTCTGCCTGATATTAGAGCCTGCGGCAAATATTCTGTTTGTTCCTGCGGTAAATATTTCTTTTATTCTCAGTTTCTGTCTGCACTATGAGATGATTACGGACAGTATACCGTTAAAATATTTTTGGATGGTCATTCTTTGTACGAATATCGGGACGGTAACTACGGCATTTATCAGTAATTCTTATTATAAAAAGATGGAAGAGAATGAAAGACAGAATTACCAGCTAAAGGAGGCACAGAAAAGTAAGGATGAATTTCTTGCCAATATGTCTCATGAGATTCGTACGCCGATGAATTCCGTGTGCGGAATGACGGAACTGATTCTAAGGGATGAGGGTCTTTCTGAAGAATCCAGAGATTATGCACTCAACATAAAAAGTGCGGGACAGAGTCTTTTGAATATTATCAACGATATTTTAGATTTTTCCAAGATAGAGACGGGAAATATGAAGGTGGTAGAAGAACCCTATCATTTCCATTCTATGTTAAATGATGTCATTGTACTTGCCATGGCGAGAAAAGGGGACAAAGATTTAGAGATTATCGTTGACTGTGACCCACAGATTCCAAAACAGTTAATCGGAGATGAACTGCGTCTAAAACAGGTAATGCTGAATTTGATTACGAATGCAATTAAGTTTACGAATGAGGGAGCCGTCAGGTTAAAAATTTCCCAGAGAAGAACGAAACAGGGAATGAATATGACGGTTTCTATAAAAGATACGGGAATAGGAATCCGGGAAGATGATTTAGATAAAATCTATCAGAGCTTTCAGCAGTTAGATACGAAGAAGAACCGGAATGTGGAAGGAACGGGTCTTGGACTGGCAATCAGTAAGAAGATTATTACACAGATGGATGGATTTATCCAGGTGCAGAGTACCTATGGAGTGGGAAGCGAATTCCGTTTTACCGTGCCACAGGGAATCTATGAAGATACGCCAAGCATTCAGGTGGAAGATGTGCAGAATCTGACTGCCATTACCTATATCTGCTGGGATGACTTCAGACACGATACGGTGAAACAGTGGTATCGGGAGCTTTTTGAGAATCTGGAAGGGCAGTTGAAAATAGATCGGAAAGAATGTCATTCCATTGAAGAGATGAGAGAGAATCTAGAAAAACCGGAGGAGAGGAAAAAGGTTGTATTTATAACCGAGAGTACCTACGCGGATAACAGCAGCTTTTTTGATGAGCTGGGAAACAGGGAAGAGGTTATCGTTGTTATGGATCCGGGAGATCAGACAGAGGAAGGAAGTCCTGTAAGAGTTCTGTATAAACCGTTCTATATTCTTTCTATTGCAAATCTGATGAATCATGAAAAACATTTGGATATCAGACAGAACCGGATGGAAAGAGAGACCTTTATTGCACCGAAGGCAAAAGCGTTAATTGTGGATGACAATCTGATGAATCTGAAAGTGACCCAGGGACTCTTAGGTCCGTGCCAGATACAGACCACCTTTGCAGAAAGCGGTGTCGAGGCATTGAATAAAATCACAAAAGAAGGTTTTGATATCATTTTCATGGATCATATGATGCCGGGCATGGATGGTGTGGAGACCGTTTCTCTAATAAGGAGAAGAGGAGGATGGTGCGAAAGAGTACCGATTATTGCACTGACAGCAAACGCCATAGAAGGTGTCAGGGAAATGTTTATTGCAAACGGTTTTCAGGATTTTGTTGCAAAACCTGTGGAGATAAGGCAGTTAGAGAGGGTCTTGAAGAAATGGCTGCCACCGGAGTATATCATACGAAATGAGAGTGTTGTGGGCAGACTGGAGATAAAAGAAAATCTTTTAGAGAAGATGGAGTTTGCAAATATCGACACCAGACAGGCAATGCAGTATTTTGACAGGCAGGAGAAAAGCTACATCGAAGCCCTAGAAGTCTATTTGGAGTTAGGCGAGAAAAACCGGGGACTTTTAGAGCAATATGTAAAAGAAGAAAACTGGAAGGAATACACCATTAAAGTACATTCTTTAAAAGGAAGTTCTAAGACGATTGGAGCGATACAACTGTCGGAATATGCAGCCGATTTAGAAGCCGCCGGAAAGAAAGAGGATGTGGTCTATATCAAGTCCCACCAGCCAACGTTGATAGAAATGTATGAAACTGTTTTACAGGAGATTGAAACAAATCTGGCAAGGCAGAAAAAGGAAACGGTTCTTAAGAAGAAAGAAATAGGAAAAGAGCAGAAAGAAGAAGTGCTTCAAATGATGGAAAAGGCGTTAGAAGATATGGATATGGATGAGGTTCTAAGCCGGATAGAGAAATATGAAGACTATGAGATAGACTTTGGAGCAGTAAAAAAAGCGGCAGAACAGTTCGATTTTGAAGAGACGAAGAAACAGTTAGAGAAATTAAAAGAGGGAAGCGCATAGAGATGGGAAAGGACAGGAAAGTAGTTCTGACAGCGGAATGTATCTGTGACATGCCGGAGCATATTTTAAAGGAAATTGATGTCAATATCATTCACTATAATATCTGTATCGGGGAATATGAATATCAGACAGAGACAGAGATTAATACGGAAAATATTTTAGAATATATGGAGCGTTCTGATGAGAAGGTAGAGACCTATGCTCCTAAAGTGGAAGAATATCGAAGTTTCTTTAAAGCAAATATCAAAGAGGGTAAACCGCTGTTGCATCTGGCTTTGGATGCTCAGGCAGGAGACAGTTATGGAAATGCCATGGAAGCAGCCAAAGATTTTCCACAGGTTACGGTATTAGACAGCCGGCAGATTTCAGGAGGTCTGGGTCTTCTGGTACTTGCAGCCGCAGAGGCTGCGGATGAAGGGAAAAATATAGCAGAGATTATCTGCCAGTTGGATCTGCTCCAAAAACGTGTCAATACCAGCTTTCTAATCAGCAGGGGAGAGTACATGTATCAAAAGTGGAATATCCAAAAGGGAATCGTAAAGATACTAAACCGTTTTCCTGCCCATTTAGAAGTCCGGCTTAAAGGGGGAGAGATAAAGACTTCCTATTTTAAGATAAAGTTCGGTATATTACAGGAATGTTACCGGAGTTATATCCGGGGGATTTTAAAACGTGCCAGACCGGATGAGGGAGTGCTGATACTGACACACGCAGGTTGCAGCTATGAACAACAGGAGGAAATCCGAAGAGAGATAGAGAAGTATGTTCATTTTAATAAGATTATCGTCAATACGGCAAGTGCAGTCGTTACCTGCAACTGTGGAGGAAAGAGTATAGGGCTTCAATTCTTAAATGAGACTTGAAAGGACTCGAATACATGAGGTGCCTAAAACCCCATAGATACGGGAAAACAGGTAAAATTTTAGGGAAAAGTTTTTGAAAATCAGGACGTGCTTTGACAAAACTCGCAAAATAGAAAACCTATAATAGCCTTCAGTCGCCCGAAAGGGAAAATAATGATTGGAGGTTTTCTTATGAAAAGAATCAAGACAAAAGAAATGATTTTATATGTAATTGCAGTTTTATTATGCAGGGTAAATATTGCGGATTGCTATCCTTTTATAACGGCATATTTTGCAATTCTCTATTTAGAAATGGATAGAAGAATCGTGACCCTTGCTGCCTGCTATCTGGGAATGGCAGTTTTTTTGCCGGTGGCAGAGCTTGGAAAGTATGGAGTGGCAGTCATCAGTATTGCACTGATTATTTCCATGATTGAATGGGTGGAAAAAAACTGCCGGATACAGTATGCAGCTATTACGGCAGGAGCAGTAACCACTCTGGTATCTTTAGGAGGAAATCTGCTCTCGCTTAGAGGAAGAGGATATATTCTGGCTTCTGTCTTAGAAGGAATCTTTATCTACGGAGTGGTGGTATTGGGATGCCGTCTGATACATATGCTTTTACATGGAAGAGAAATCTTAGAAATCGTAAAGGAAAACGAAAACACGGACAAAGACCAAAGACTTATGACCTATGCAGAATCTTTCAATGGACTCTCCCAGGTATTCTCAAAGATGAGTGCCAATCAGAAGAGGGAGACCGGAGAATGGGGACAGATACAAAATGAAATTACCGGAAAAATCTGTACCTCCTGTAATCTGTGTGAGATATGCTGGGAAGAGAACAGCCCGGTGTACGGACTGTTCTCAGGTCTGATGGAGTCCATTGAAAAATTCGGAAGGGCAGAAAAGGAATACGAAGAACGGCTTAGAGACTACTGTCCCTATGCAGACGACATCACAAGAGAAGCAGTCCGTATCTTTGAACGGATGAAGGTCAATACCGCATGGTATAACCGCCTGTTGGAGAATCGGGAAATGATTGCCCAGCAGTTAGATGCGATGGCATTTATTATGGAAGACTGTGCAAAGGAATATGAGGATTTGACAAAACAGGAAAAACATATGCTTGCACAGATACGTTTTTTAGCAAAGGACAGAGGTTTTGTTATCAGCGGCATGCAGCTTTACCGTAAGCAGAATAAAAGACTGCAATTAGTAACCGATGTTCATGCGAAGTCCGGCTGTCTCCCAATCAAGGAATACCGGGAAGCAGTAAGCCGGGGAATGGGAATTCCCATGTTACAGCACAAAGACAGCAGAAATCTGATTGGTATGGAAAATTGCAAAATTGTTTTTGAGGAAGATACGAAGTACCATGCTATTCACGGAGTGGCAAGGCTGACAAAAGATGAGGCAGTGGTGTCGGGAGATAACTTTTCGTTTTTGGAATTAGAGAATGGACAGATGGTGATGTGCCTGTCTGACGGTATGGGTTCCGGCATTGAGGCATGCAAGGAAAGTGAAACGGTCATAGAATTGATAGAGAAGTTCTTAGAGGCGGGATTTTCCAAAGAAACAGCAATCCGCATGATGAATTCCGCCATGGTCATACGGGGAGAAGATGATGTGTTTTCCACCATTGATGTGGCATCGGTGGATTTGTATGAGGGAATGGCGGAGTTCTATAAGGTGGGAGCAGCAGCCACCTTTATCAAGAAAAAGAATGGCGTGGAGTGTCTTCTGTCTACGAATCTTCCCGTGGGAGTATCCTGTAAAATGGAGATAGATGGTGTGAAAAAACAATTAGAAGACGGGGATTTTCTTGTCATGGTATCGGATGGTGTGCTAGAATATCTGCATGTACCGGAACCGGAAGGAACCATGGGAGAGATTATTGAGAGTATTGACACAAATAATCCGGGCA
>JBJELL010000177.1:0-11529 GCA_051879115.1 Lachnospiraceae bacterium | reverse complement strand
AGAAACGTGTGCTTTCATTGACAAAATTCTCCTAAAATCATATAATGAAAACGATTGAGAAGATGATTTCAGGAGGATTTAGTTTATGGAAGGCGAGACAGTTTCCAAGAATTTTATTGAACAGATTATTGATAAAGATATAGAAGAGGGCAGATGTGAGGAAGTTGTTACACGATTTCCACCGGAGCCAAACGGCTATCTGCACATTGGACATGCCAAGTCCATTTTATTGAATTATGGACTGGCACAGGAGTATAACGGAAGATTTCATATGCGTTTCGACGATACCAATCCAACCAAAGAGAAGGTGGAATTCGTCGATTCTATTAAGGCGGACATCCAGTGGTTAGGAGCGGACTGGGGTGACAGCCTTTTCTTTGCGTCTGACTATTTTGATCAGATGTATGAGGCAGCAGTGAAATTAATCAAAAAGGGAAAAGCCTATGTTTCCGATTTATCCGCAGAAGAAATCCGAGAGTACAGAGGAACCCTGACAGAACCGGGAAAAGATGACCCTTCCATTACCAGAAGTGTAGAAGAGAACCTTGCTCTTTTTGAAGATATGAAGAATGGAAAATTTAAAGACGGTGAGAAGGTCTTAAGAGCGAGAATTGATATGACCTCCCCGAATATCAATATGCGTGATCCGGTTATCTACCGTGTAGCACATATGAACCATCACAGAACCGGAGATAAGTGGTGCATCTATCCGATGTATGATTTTGCACATCCGATAGAGGATGCCATTGAAGGCGTGACCCATTCCATCTGTACCCTGGAATTTGAAGATCACAGACCACTTTATGACTGGGTGGTAAGAGAAGTAGGATATGAAAAACCACCGAAACAGATTGAGTTTGCAAAGCTCTATTTAACCAATGTGGTAACGGGAAAACGCTATATTAAAAAACTGGTAGAAGATGGAATTGTAGACGGCTGGGATGATCCGAGACTGGTATCGATTGCCGCTTTGCGAAGAAGGGGATTCACACCGGAATCCATCAAGCGTTTTGTGGAACTTTGCGGAATTTCTAAGAGCAACAGTTCCGTAGATTATGCCATGTTAGAGTACTGCATCCGTGAGGATTTGAAGCTGAAAAAACCTCGTATGATGGCGGTACTAGACCCGATTAAACTTATAATTGACAACTATCCGGAAGGAGAAGTTGAATATTTAGATGTTGCAAATAATCTTGAAAATGAAGAACTCGGAAGCAGACAGGTTCCATTCTGCCGTGAATTATATATTGACAGAGAGGACTTTATGGAAGAACCGCCGAAGAAATATTTCCGTCTCTTCCCTGGAAATGAAGTTCGTCTGATGCATGCATATTTTGTAAAATGCGAAAGTTTTGTAAAAGATGAGAACGGCAAAGTCATTGAGGTACACTGCACCTACGACCCGCAGACAAAGCAGGGAACCGGATTTACCGGACGTAAGGTAAAGGGTACCATTCACTGGGTGCCGGCACCATTTGCGAAAAAATGCGAAGTGCGTCTTTATGAGAATCTTGTGGATGAGGAAAAAGGTGTCTATAACAAAGAAGACGGCAGCCTGAATCTGAATCCGAATTCCTTAAAAGTACTTACTGACTGTTATGTAGAGCCTGCACTTGCTAAGGTAGAAGCATATGACAGTTTCCAGTTTGTAAGACAGGGATATTTTTGTGCAGATGCAAAGGATTCCACACCGGAGCATCCGGTATTTAACAGAATCGTTTCGTTGAAGAGTTCATTCAAATTACCGGCTCAGCCATAGCCAGATGGGAGAAAATATGAATCTATTATCAGGATTAGAAAAGTTTGGTTTAGATATTTCTGAAGGAGCAGATATCTTCAAGGAAGAAGAAAAGCCAAAGGAAAAAGAAGCAGTAAAAGAAGAAGTGAAGGAAGAGATTCCACCGGAGGAATCTTTCATCTTAGAGAAGGCAATCCGCTGTCCGGTTTGTGACAAGGTATTTAAGACTAAGATGATTAAGACAGGAAGAGTAAAAAGATTAGAATCAGATAAGGACTTAAGACCGCGTCATCAGTATATTGATACCTTAAAATATGATGTGTGTTCCTGTCAGAATTGTGGATATACAGCATTGCATCGTTTCTTTCCGCATATTTCCAGTGCACAGTCAAAGCTGATTGAGGAGAAGATTAGTACCAGCTTCAGACCGCAGATGCAGGAAGAACCGGCGGTATACGATTATGACACAGCTATTGAACGTCATAAGTTAGCACTTCTCAATACCGTTGTAAAAAAGGGAAAGACTAGCGAAAAAGCCTATACCTGTTTAAAGATTGCATGGCTTTGCCGTGGAAAGGCAGAGTCCTTGAATTCTGATACGGAGGCAGGAAAGAAGCTCATTCAGGAGGCGAAAAAGGAAGAAGAAGCATTCTATCAGCAGGCATATGATGGACTGATGAAGGCAGCCAGCACAGAGATGTTTCCAATCTGTGGAATGGATCAGGGAACGGTAGATTATCTGTTAGCGACGATGTCTATGCACTATAAGAAATACGACGTTGCCTCAAAGCTCTTAGCCGGAATTCTGACCTCGCCGACAGCGGGAAGACAGATGAAGGATAAGGCATTGAATTTAAAAGAGGAAGTCGTAGCGGAACTGAAAAAAGGCAGAGGTTAGGTGAAGATAGTGAACGAGATAATGATTCCGCTTTCACATGATGAGAAGATTCCGTTATATCAACAGATTTACGAATATATTAAGGCAGCGATTATAGACGGTAAGATTCCCTGTGGGGAAAAACTGCCGTCTACTCGTTTTTTAGCGGCGCATTTACAGGTCAGCCGCAGTACCGTAGAGCTTGCCTATGAACAGTTAGTTTCGGAAGGATACATAGAGCCCCAGCCATACCGGGGATATTTCATCTGTGATGTCAGCGATTTATTTGATTTAAGAGAAACAGAAAAAAAAGAAGAAGAGGAGAAAAAGCAGAAGGTACAAAAGGTAGAGATTCAGATTGATTTTTCCCCATCTGCAGTGGATTTAGAGCATTTTGCAATTAATGCATGGAGAAAGATAAACAGAAGTCTTTTGATGGAAGAGAGCAGTGCCATTTTTCAAGCGGGAGAAGGAGCAGGGGAACTGGCATTCCGCGAGGTCATCTGTAACTACCTCTATCAGTCGAGAGGGGCGGTCTGTGAGCCGGATCAGGTGATAGTAGGAGCTGGAAATGAATATCTTTTGATGCTCTTAGCCCAGATTATAGGAAGTGGTAAGAAGGTTGCCATGGAGAGTCCGACTTACATGCAGGCATATGAGACCTTTTTAAATCTCGGATATGAAGTGCGTGCTGTTGAGATGGATACAAAGGGAATAAAAATAGAACAGCTTAAGGAAGAGGAGACGGACATCGTCTATGTTATGCCTTCTCACCAGTTTCCAATGGGAACCGTCATGCCGATGAAACGAAGGATGGAACTCTTAAAATGGGCGGATGAGAAAGAGGAACGTTATATCATAGAAGATGACCACGATAGTGAATTCCGTTATAAGGGAAAGCCAATACCATCTCTTTTAGGTTCGGACAGAAATGAAAAGGTCATCTATCTGGGAACCTTTTCTAAGAGCATTGCACCGGCGGTTCGGGTCAGTTATCTGGTCTTACCGAAAAAGTTAGTGCCAGTTTATAAGGAAAAATGTTCTTTTTATGCTTCCACGGTTCCAAGGGTACAGCAGATGACACTTTGTACCTTTATGCAGGAAGGGCATTTTGAACGCCATCTGAATAAGATGCGCAGCATCTATCGGAAAAAGCATGATTTTTTGTTAGAGGAATTGAAAAAGAGAAAATGGGTGCACCGGGTATTAGGTGATAATGCAGGACTTCATGTACTGGTAGAAATTAATTCTAATTTTTCAGATAAAGAGTTAAGCCGTCTTGCAGAAGGGATTGGAATTCGTATCTACCCGCTCTCAGAGTACAATATCAACAGTCCGGTAGAACAGAAATATCCTGCGGTTCTTCTTGGATATGGAGGACTGAGTGAGGAAGAGATAGAAAAGGGATTAAAGGAACTGGATAAAATTATGCTGTTTTTCTAGGGAGAGAGGTTAGGAAGATGTATCTGATTCTGATTTGCGATGATGATTTGATTTTTGGACAGTTGTTAGAGAAAAAAGTAAAAGCCTATATGAAAGATCGGCAGATAAAGTGTGAAACCGAACTCTATACGGATGGAAATGAATTATTAGAGAAGTTAAGGGAAAAAACGCCGGAAGCTATTTTTTTAGATATTGATATGCCAGCCATATCAGGAATGGAAATGGCAGAGCAGATATTTAAAAGCTGTATCAATACCAATGTCATATTTGTAACAAACAGAGATGATTTGGTATTTCAGGCAATTCATTACCAGCCGTTTCGATTTATCCGCAAGGAGAAGTTAGAAGAAGAGTTAGAAGAGGCACTCGGTAAGCTGATGGAAAAAATTGATAAGGATGAAAAGATGTTAGAACTACAGACAAAGGATGGAAATGTCGTGGTTCCGTTAAAAGATGTCATTTATTTAGAAAGCTGTAAGCACTATCTGACAGTCTATCATCAGGATGGCTGTAGTGAAATACGGGGAAAAATATCGAATTTTGAAAAGTGGATGACCGATTATGGATTTATCCGAATTCACCGGAGTTATCTTGTGAATATGCACTATATTAAGACAATTCGTGCCAATGGAGTAGAGTTAGATAATGATGAGCTTCTTCCAATCAGCAGGGAGAAGGTACAAGAGATAAAGAAACAGCATATGGTTTATTTAAGGAGTTTTGCCTATGCCAATCATTAGTGTTGCTGCCGAATGGCTGGCAACTGCAACAGACTGTGTTCTGGTATTGTGGTTTATGACTAGCTATTTCGGAGCTAAGAAAAAAATAAGATGGTGGGAATATCTGATCTGGTTTTCTCTCTTTTTCATAAACGGGCAGTTTATGAGCGAATATTATGATTTCCAGTCTGTTATGATGGTAATTCTGGTTTTCCTCTATGCAACGATATATTTAAAGGGAAAATGGATTATAAAGCTGATTGGAGATTTGGGACTCTATATTCTGATTGCACTTATCAATGTGGGTGTGATTCAACTTGTGGCAATCATCAGCCAGACACCGGTGGATTCTTTGATTATGCCTGGAAGTGTGCTTAGAATTCTGGTCTTATGTACCAGTAAGGTAACGCTTCTTACGGTTATCTATTTTGTGGAGAAGAGTCTGGATGGAAAAGAGTATCTCAAAAAGGAAGAGACAGTTCTAATGATTGTGCTCTATGGAATTTTTTTCATTGTAGCGGCAATATCCGTTCAGATTATAGCTACCATAGAGCTTAACCATATGAATCAGATGAAATTCCTCATATTGAATTTTTTATTGTTTCTTGCAAATATATTCCTGTTTTATCTGATTAGAAAGATGAATCATCAAAGCCGTTACGAGTTAGAAAATGGAATTCTAAAGGTTCAGTTAGAGCAGCAGGAAAAACAGATTTACAACACAGAAAGGCTCTATCAGGAAGCGAGAAAGATACGCCATGATATGAAACATTATTTTGCTACTTATTTGCAACTGCTAAAAGATGGAGAGACAGAGGTGGTCATTGAGGATATGCAAAAAATCATGCAGGCTCAGTTAGAGACACCGAATATCTTTTATATGGAAGGCAAGATGCTCAATGCAGTAATCAATCAGAAAGCGCTGATCTGTAAGGAACGTCAGATTCCTTTAGAGGTGCAGATTACAGGCAGCCATAAGTGGGAGAATGAGAGTAATATTGCAATTCTGTTATCAAACCTTTTAGATAATGCGATAGAAGCAGAGGAAAGGCAGACAGAGAAAAAAGAGATTGTTCTAAATATCTTTGAACATAAAGAAAATTCCAATATCATTGTAAAAAATTACATAGAGACATCCGTCTTAGAGAAGAATCCGAATCTGAAAACAACGAAGAAGAATAAAAAGGGACATGGAATTGGAATAGGAAGTATCAAAGAGGTCGTGCGTCAGGAGGATGGAAGCATGGATATCTTTGAAGAAAAGAATTATTTTGTAATACATATTCTGATACCCGGCAGATAAATTTATCTACATTTTTCGACAAAATTCTACAATTCGTGCCAAAAATACGCAGTTAGTGCCTGACCTATTGAAAAAAACTTGTAGGGAAATTATGATAAAGCTGGGTGTGGAAGATTGGGTTGGCTTTTAGGGAACGGATAAATAATAAATGGATAGTCAGAAAAAGAGAAGAAAAGGTGGTTTTGTGTAAGAGCGGCACAAAATGACAGTTTCTTCTCTTTTTCATTGGTGCAAATTCTACAATTCGTGCCATAAAAATACAGTTGGTGACAAAAGTATTGCAAATAAAAAAGAAATTGTTATGATGTAGAAGAAGGATGTGAGAGAGGTGTCCAAGATGGCAGGAAAGATAGCGGATTCGCTATGTCATAAGGAACTGATTGAAGAATGTGATAGAGAGATTTACGAATTCGGATATCAGGTACTGATAGAAAATATTGGCAAAACTTTGTTGCTGTTATTGGCAGGGGGAGTCCTTCATCAATTTATTACGACGTTGATTTTCATACTTGCGTTTACTTCACTGAGAAGTTTTTGCGGAGGCTATCATGCGACAAAATCATGGAAATGTGATTTGGTTACAATTTTCTTATGGGGGATTGTAATAGCAGGAACAGAATTGTTTGTATCTGTTTTTGAAGAAAAGAGGATACTGCTGCTTCTGATAGCCATTGTGAGTGAACTGATTATTTATCAGTGTGCGCCGGTAGAGCATGTCAACAAAAGGTTAACGAAAGAAAAAAGAGCAAAGAACAGAAGAATGGCACTGAGATTAGGGCTTACATATGGAATCATAATATTATTGCTTGCATTCACGTTAACCAGAATAAGTACTACTTTAGCGATAACGGTATTGGAGGTTGTAATATTAATGATAATACCGAGCGAAGGGAGGATTAGCAATGAAGAGACAGACGGTTTTAGACAAGATGATTAAAAAAGCAGGCGAAAAGACAGCAATGTCCGTAGCTGACAAGGCATCTGTATTTTACTGCTACCAGCCAAAAGAGCCAAAAGGCTTAGAAAAATTTAACAAATAATAAGATAAAATGTCCCTGTTACAAAGAAGAGACGGAAAAAGAGGACATCGTAACAGGGCAGAAATATCCGATATATGAAAATATATCCATGAATTTCAATACTTTTTTCTGCATCAATGTAACTGCAAACCTATTATATAATAATTGGAAGAAAACGTCTCTACATGGAATCCTGCCCAGATTTCATGTGTGAAGGAGGCACAACGACTTTTATTGAAATTCATGGAGATGTATTCATATTTCTAACATCTTACTAACGCCCAATGAAAGCTGAGAAATCAGCTTTCATTTATTTTCTTATAAGAAATGCACAAAAAAAGGAAAGACACTATTGACAAAAACAACCAAATCTGGAGGAATCAGGTAAATTTGCTTATAAAAAAAGCGAAAACGTGGTAAAATAATACCAAACAATCGGTTGAATGGAAAATTTTTAGATTTTTTATAGAACATTGTACAAAAATCCGTTTCACTTATAAATCGAGTGCGGCGGTTTTTTTGTGGAAGAAAGGAGAAGCCATGTTTGAGGTAGGAGATTTTATCATTTATGGAAGCAATGGAGTATGCAGAGTAGAGAATGTCGGTAGTATGGATATGAAGGGAGTTCCAAGTGACAAGATGTATTACACCTTAGTTCCGGTGTATTCTAGTAAGAGTAAGGTATTTACTCCGGTAGATAATGCAAAGGTAATCATGCGCCCGGTCATATCCGAGCAGGAAGCATATGAGTTAATTGACCATATAAAAGAAATGCAGGGATTTTCCATTGAAGATGAGAAAAACAGGGATACAGTATTTAAAGAGGCATTAAAAAAATGCGACTGCCGGGAACTGATTCGGATTATTAAGACCGTATATGAGAAAAAGCTTGCCAGACAGGCGGAAGGAAAGAAAATGACTGCCGGAGATGAACGTTATTTTAAGATAGCGGAAGAGAACCTTTATGGAGAGTTTGCGGTAGCTTTGGGAATCAAAAAGGAAGAGGTCGGTTCCCTGATTGAACAGAGAATTTTGTAATATTTTGTCGAAAGAAAAACATTTGACAATTCTTTTGTAATGTAAAAAAATGGAAGAATTGTCATTTTTTAGTGATATAATAAATTGGGTGTTAGGAAGAAGGAACTAGGAGGAAGGAACTAAAATTATAGGACTAAGGAGAGAAAGGTATTATGAAGAAAAAGAAAAAATTCTCAATTATATTGAGACTTCTTGCCATGGCATTGGGCCCTTGTGTTTTAATGGGAATCATAATGACCCTCTATTCTTCAAACAGTATGCGAGAGGGAATGCAGGAAGAAGCAATGAAAGGATTGAAATCTACAGCATATTCCATCCAGGAATCTTATGCAAATGTAGACAGTGGAGATTTTAAACAGGACAGTAAGGGTGATATTTACAAAGGAAATTACAAAGTCAACGGCAATTATGAGATTGCAGACCGGGTGAAAGAAAATACCAATGTAGATATTACGCTCTTTTATGGTGACACGCGAGTAGTGACATCCCTAAAGGATAAGGACAGCGGTGACCGTCTGATTGGAACACAAGCTTCAAAAGAGGTCATTGAAAAAGTATTGAAACAGGGAAAAGAATATCACGATGTGGATGTAGAGATTAACGGACTTCCATATTATGGATATTATGTACCGCTGAAAAATGCAGATGGAAGTATTGTCGGTATGGTATTTGCAGGAACAGAGAGTGAGAGTGCGGAGGCATTTATCACAGAAAAGACCAATTCGATATGGCTTATCGCACTTGTGGTTCTGGTTTTAGGAAATATATCAGCAGGAATCACCTCCTACACGATGTCAACCAGTGTGAAGAAGACAAAGAATGTAGTCAGCGAGCTTGCACAGGGAAATCTTTCTGCAAGCATAGAAGGAAGAACCCTAAGACGTAATGATGAGATTGGTGAAATGGCACGTGCGGTGGAGGAGTTAAAAGAAAAACTCTATGAGATTATCAGCGATATTAAAAAATCCACAGAGGTACTCCATTCCTCAGGAGATTCTCTAAGTGAGATGGCTGTACATACCAGTTCTACCACAGAGGAAATGAATAAGGTCATTGAAGATATTTCCCGTGGAGCAGTCTCACAGGCGGAAGAGATTGAGGAAGCCTCTCAACATATTGGTGAGATGGGAGACGTCATCGAAGAGATTGTAAGCAGTGTAGACGGGCTTGGAGATACTTCCATGAAGATGAAGGATGCAAGTGATGAATCTACGGTAATCATCCAACAGCTTTCCGAGTCCAACGATAAGACTACAAAGGCAATTGACAAAATCAGCAGCCAGATTTATGCAACCAACAATTCGGTACAGATGATTCATGAGGCAGTAGAGTTAATTACGAATATTGCAGGACAGACCAATCTGCTTGCCCTAAATGCCAGCATTGAGGCGGCAAGAGCCGGTGAACATGGAAAAGGCTTTGCAGTGGTTGCTTCTGAGATTCAGCAGTTAGCAGAGCAGTCTAATGATTCCGCAGAAAAGATTAAAGAGATTATCAGAGAACTTTTAAGCGAATCAGAACAGACGGTAAACGTTATGAAAGAGGTAGAGGTAATTATCGCAGAACAGCAGGAGAAATTAGAGGAGACAAAGGAAAAATTCCTCTATGTAACAAAGGGAGTAGACGCTTCAAGAGAAGAGACATCCATGATTCAAAATCATACCGAAGTATGCGATTCTTCCCGTGTGAAGGTTATTGATGTTATTCAGAATCTTTCCGCTATCTCTGAAGAAAATGCGGCAAGTACACAGCAGACAACGGCATCTATGGGAGAATTGAATGAAACTATCCGTCTCTTAGCGGATGCGGCGAAGAACTTAAAGAGTCTTTCTCAGGATCTTGAGAGAGATATGGATTTCTTCCGGTTATAAAACAGTATTTTTGTAACAGTTCAGCCATGGCCCCATGTTACAGGCTATGGCTGAACTGTTATGTATTCTTTTCTTCAATTCAAAAAAAATCTTGACAAGAAGAAAAATTGTCATATGATAAAAGAGAAAATAATAGAAAGAGAATTGGAGAAACAGTATGCAGATATTAATAGGAATATTGATTCCGTTTTTCGGAACAGCAGCAGGAGCGGCATGCGTATTCTTTCTAAAAGGGGATATGCGGCCGCTTTTGCAAAAGTTACTTTTAGGTTTTGCCTCCGGTGTAATGGTGGCGGCATCGGTCTGGTCACTTTTGATACCATCGATTAATATGTCTGAAGACTATGGGAAATTTGCTTTCGTCCCGGCAGCAGTCGGATTTGCCATAGGAATCTTTTTTTTGTATGGAATGGACGAATTGATTCCCCATCTTCACGTCAACAGTGATGTCCCGGAAGGAAGACCGAGTAAGTTAAAAAAGACGACGATGATGGTGCTTGCAGTAACACTACATAATATCCCGGAGGGAATGGCAGTAGGTGTGGTATTTGCCGGTGTGTTATCCGGAGAGGGTGGAATTACCCTAGCAGGAGCAGCGGCACTTTCCATTGGAATTGCCATTCAGAATTTCCCGGAGGGAGCGATTGTCTCTATGCCGTTGTTATCAGAGGGAAAGAGTAAGAAAAAGGCATTTGCAAATGGAGCACTCTCAGGATTGGTAGAACCAATAAGTTCCCTGATTACAATTTTGTTAACAGGAATCATATCTCCGGTTCTTCCGTATATCCTGGCTTTTGCCGCAGGAGCTATGATTTATGTGGTAGTGGAAGAATTACTGCCGGAGGCTTCACAGGGAGAACACACCAATATTGGGACTCTTGGATTTGCAGTCGGATTTTTGATTATGATGATTTTAGATGTGGCACTTGGATAGAATAGATGAGAGGAGGTTGTTGTCATGGTAAAAAAATATGCAGAGATTACTCATATTTTTAACGAACATATGAAGGGCGGCGATGGAACGGTAGAAGTCATTCCTTCCGTCGTAAAGGGAGAATATGACAGTCAGGCAAATGTCATTGCAAGACTGATTTTAAAGCCGGGGTGTTCATTGGGAATGCATGAGCATATTGGAGAAGAAGAGATTATTACCGTACTCTGCGGTAGAGCGGATTACAATGATAACGGTAAGGCAGAGACGGTAGAGGCAGGAGATGTCTGTATTTGTAGAAATGGAGGCAGACACAGCATTGCCAATGCCTCAGCAGAGGAAGACCTTGAACTTATGGCGGTTATCATACAGGTATAAGTTCTGATAATAAGATTTATGTAAGAAAAGAGGCTGTTGCACTAATTATGTAATGCTGCTGATAGAATAAATTATCGGAAAAATGAAATTTATTTTGAATATATCATGGATTTTTTCGATAATATTGGTATTCCGTTACCATCATGCCAAAATTTCTAGGAGCATGTCTTTGCTATCTGCGATGATATGTGTCTTTTCAACATTCAACAGAT
>JBJELL010000176.1:0-11573 GCA_051879115.1 Lachnospiraceae bacterium | reverse complement strand
CCATAGATGCAAATCCATCTTTTAAAACACGAATATATTTTTCTGATAAATCTTCTGCCGGTTCACTCAAAGCCGCATACTTCTGCCTGCCATTATTCATAGATACCTTTGTCAGTTTCAATTCTCTGATATCTCTCGATACCGTAGCCTGCGTTACCTGAAACCCCTCCTCTTCTAATAATTCTGAAAGTTCTTCCTGCGTCTCTACATCATATTTGCGGATAATTTCGAGAATTTTCGCATGTCTTTTTGATTTCATAGTTCCCCCTTAGTTATATATATGCCTGCATTTTTTTGCTTAATATTTCTAAAAAGCTGAGTTTGCTCAACTTTAAAATATTAGTAGAATGTTTTGCTTTTCTTATCCGAACCTTATCTCCGATATGTATCTGTACCGGCTTATCTCCGTCAAAGCTGACCTCTGCATACTCCTCTGACTCGTGGCTTTTTTCGGCAATCTCTATCTCTATCTCATCCTCGGCACTCAGTACAATACTCTTTGAATTGAGACTGTGGGAATTGATAGGTGTTACTAACAAAAGAGAAGCCTTCGGGTCTACAATAGGACCTCCTGCTGACATGTTGTAAGCTGTAGAGCCGGTTGGTGTTGCCACCACGATTCCATCTCCGGTATAGGTATGAAGGTATTCTCCATTGACCCGCACAATCAGCTTACAGACAGACGGACTGCCTCCTCTATGGATAATGACGTCATTGAACGCCGTGTGGCTTTTCTGCTTCTTTCCGGCAAGTACACAGTGTCCCTCCACCATCATTCTTTTCTCTATCATATAGTGGTCTGCCATGATTTCATCAATCGCACTCTTGACGTTGTTTCCCTCTAACTCACAGAGATATCCAAGGGTTCCTAAATTAATTCCTATCATCGGATACTTCTGACCATGCAAATCTCTTGCCGCCCGAATCAGGGTTCCATCACCGCCAAGAACAAGAATACACTCGGTCTTTGGTGGAATCTCCTTTGGATCGATGTATTCTGCTGCTTCTTTTGAACCACTGCTGTAATAGCAGATGCATTCACCGCCTTTTTCTTCTATATATTTTTTTACCTCTTCTGTAAATGCCTTTTGTGGGTCTTTCCTGATATTTGTTACTGTAAAAAAATGTTTCATGATTTATCCAGTTCTCCATGTGCTGCCGCAACTACTGCCTGTATATCAATATCTTCTCCCATTTTTCCCTCTTCACTCTTTTTGAGGTGAACAAGATATTCAATATTTCCTTCCGGGCCTTTGATAGGCGAGTATTCTAAGTGTAAAATGGAAAAGCCTAATTGTAATGCATTCTCTATGACGGCTTCAATGACCTCTAAATGCACTTTAGCGTCCCGGACAACACCTTTTTTTCCTACTTTTTCCCTTCCTGCTTCAAACTGGGGTTTAATCAGACATACCATCTGTCCATCTTCTTTTAAGAGTTCCTTCGCCGGAGGAAGTACCTTTGATAATGAGATAAATGATACATCCACCGATGCAAAATCAAGGGGTTCTCCAATATCTTGTGGTGTCACATAGCGGATGTTCGTCTTCTCCATACAAACCACTCGTTCATCGGTACGGAGTTTCCATGCAAACTGCCCATATCCCACATCTACGGCATAGACTTTTTTTGCACCGTTTTGCAACATACAGTCGGTAAATCCACCTGTAGAAGCTCCGATATCCATACACACCTTATCTTCTAAACGGATATCAAAATGCGTCATGGCTTTCTCTAACTTCAGTCCGCCTCTGCTTACGTATTTTAATGTGTTTCCCTTTACTTCTATGTTTGCTTCTGTAGAAACAGAAGTGCCTGCCTTATCTTCTCTTTGATTTTCTACAAAGACGTTGCCTTCCATAATCATTGCCTTTGCTTTTTCCCTCGATGGTGCAAGACCTCTTTGCACCAACAGTACATCTAATCGTTCTTTCATGATAAACCTACATACTCCGCAATTATTTTTTTCACAATAGACTCTGCATCAATTCCGACTTCCCGATACAAAATCTCCACATTTCCGTGTTCCACATATTCATCGGAAATGGCAATATTCAAGATTCTCACATCATAACCGCAGGCTGTGACATATTCCATCACCTGCTCTCCAAAGCCTCCGCTCTTTACATTTTCCTCCATCGTAACTAAGAGTTTATGCTCCTTTGATACGTTATTTAACATTTCAACGTCTAAGGGTTTTGCAAAACGTGCGTTGACCAAAGTACAGTGATATCCTCTGTCTTTTAACATCTCTCTTACACGAACCGCTGTTTTTACCATACTTCCAAAGGCAAGAAGACAGATTCCCTCTTCGTCATAGAGAGTCTCACTCTTACCATATTCAATCGGTGCCCGCATTTTTGCAAGTCCGTCATATGCCTCTCCCCTCGGATAGCGGATTGCAATCGGACCGTCAAAGTCAATGGCAAACTTTATCATATCGGAAAATTCCCACTTATTCTTCGGTGCCATTAACGTCATATTCGGTATACTGCAAAGATAGGAAATATCAAAGATTCCCTGATGGGTCTCTCCATCACTTCCCACCAGTCCTGCCCTGTCAATGGCAAAGACCACATGCAGATTCTGGATACAGACATCATGCAGAATCTGGTCATAGGCACGCTGTAAAAAAGATGAGTATATCGCTACAATCGGTATCATCCCCCCTGCTGCTAAACCTGCCGCAAAGGTTACCGCGTGTTCCTCTGCAATTCCCACGTCAAAAAATCTTTCCGGGAACATGTTGTGAAAACGTTTTAATCCGGTTCCATTTAACATAGCCGCTGTAATTGCCACGATTTTCTCATTGCGGTCACCCATCTTTCGCATAACCGTAGAAAAAATATCGGTATATCCTGCCTTTTCCTTCTTCTTAAGGGGCAGTCCTGTCTCTATATCGAAAGGCTCTGCTCCATGAAATCTCGCCGGATGGCGTTCTGCCGGAGCATAACCGTTTCCTTTTTTCGTCAAACAATGCACCAGTACCGGTCCTTCTACCTTCGATGCATCCTTAAATACTTTTACCATCTCAGAAATATTATGACCATCTACCGGTCCTAAATAGGTAATTCCCATGTTCTCATAAATCATTCCGGGAATTATCAACTGTTTCAGACTGCTTTTCGTCTTACGAACCTGTTCTACCATCCGATCACCGTAAACCGGAATCTTAGATAGGGAATTGGCAACCCCTTCTTTCAAATCATGGTAGGATTCTGCGGTACGAAGTTTGTTCAGATGATTAGACAATCCTCCTACGTTTTCCGAAATGGACATGTTATTGTCATTTAATACAATAATAAAATTCTTCTCTAACCGGGTGGCATTGTTGAGTGCCTCAAACGCCATTCCTCCGGTTAATGCCCCGTCTCCAATAACGGAAATAACCTTATAATCTTTTTTCTGAATATCCCTTGCATGGGCATAACCTAACCCTGCGGAAATGGAGGTGGAACTATGTCCCGTTCCAAAAGCATCACATTTGCTCTCTCCCGGTTTTGGAAAGCCGCTCATACCGCCATATTTTCGCAACTCGTCAAAGCCTTCCCTTCTTCCGGTTAAAATCTTATGGGTATAGGACTGATGTCCCACATCCCAGATAATCTTATCCTCCGGTAAGTCAAAGGCTAAATGAAGTGCCATGGTCAGTTCTACCACTCCAAGGTTGGATGCTAAATGTCCTCCGCTTTTGGATATTTTCTGAATCAGAAATTCACGAATTTCCCCAGCGAGTATATCTAACTCCTGAGGATTTAATTTTTTGATATCATTTGCTTTTTCAATTTTATCTAATATCATATGAAAAAACGCCCCTATTTTTTCCGATTTATTAACTCCTCGATTAATTCACAAAGGAATTCATTTTTTACAGAAAGACTCTCTAAGCGGGAAAGTGCCGATTCGGAAAGCCGTCTGACTTCTTCTCTTGCTTTTTCGATTCCCTCTAGTGCCACATAGGTACTCTTTTTGTTCTTCTCATCGGAACCTACCGGTTTCCCAAGTTCTTCTGTGGTACTCGTTACGTCTAAGATGTCATCCTGAATCTGAAAAGCAAGTCCGATTTCCCTTGCCGTCTTTTCAATAATTTCCTGTTCTTTCTCTCCTGCCCCTGCTAAAACTGCTCCAATCAGCATAGAGGATTCTAAGAGTGCAGAGGTCTTATGGATATGGATAAATTCCAGCTTTTCACGGTCTAGTGGAGTTCCTTCGGATTCCACGTCCACTACCTGACCACCAATCATGCCATAGATTCCCGCCTTTTTTGCAAGAATTCCAAGTGCTTTTCCAAGCGTTCTGTTCTCCGGCTCTATCTCAAAGGCTTTTGCTGCTGTTTCAAACGCATAGTTTAGCAGGGCGTCTCCTGCTAAGATTCCCATTGCCTCTCCGTATACGATATGGGTGGTCTTTCTTCCCCGACGGTACTCATCGTCATCCATTGCCGGAAGGTCATCGTGTACCAAAGAATAGGTATGAATCATTTCGATTGCTGCCATAAACGGCTCGATTGCCTCAGAACTTCCGCCAAACAGCCGATAGGTCTCTAACATCAGCATAGGACGGAGTCTCTTCCCCCCTGCCTGTATGCTGTAATTCATCGCCTCAATGACTGTCTTTTGATAGCCTTCTTCTTTTGGCAGATACTTTGCTATGATTTCTTCAATTTCTGCTACTCTTTTTGCAATCTCTGCTTTTCTATCCATATCTTCTCCTAAAATTCTTCCAGTTCTCCAGCTTCATTCATTTTCAACATCTTTCTTTCTACTGCATCTATCTTTTTATTACAGTTTTTCAAAGTCTTCATTCCCTGCTCGTAGAGGGCAAAGGATTCTTCCAGACTCACGTCCTGTCCCTGCATCTTCTCTATGATTTCTTCTAACTTTGAAAAATTCTCTTCTAATGTCAGCTCTTTGCCCATGATTTCTGCTCCTTTGTGGCAATTACGCCTGTTGTAATGGTTCCGTCTGCAACCTGTATACTCACTTCTTCTGCTATCTTTACATCTCTAATACTGCGGATGTTCTTTCCTTTACCATTCAATGCTACTGAATATCCCTGCATCAGCTTCTTTGCCGGAGATAATCCGTCTAACCTTCCGGCTAAGACCTCCATGCGGTGTTTCTTTTCTTCCATCCGGTATTCCATCTGCCTTTTTAACCGTTCTTCTAAATCCAGTACATACTGTCTTTTGGTGTTTAACTGATTTTTCGGACTTAATAGCCGTAACTGCTCTGCTAACTGTTCTTCTTTTCTCTTTTCTAACTCTATTTTCATCTTCATAAAACGGTTTAACTGTAATCGGCAGTGTTCTATTTCATCAAAAAAACTGCGGATATCAAATACTGCCAATTCAGCAGCCGCCGAAGGTGTAGGTGCCCGAAGGTCTGCCACATAATCTGCTATTGTGGTATCGGTCTCATGTCCAACCGCCGATATAATCGGAATTGGACAGTCAAAAATCGCCCTCGCCACAATCTCTTCATTAAATGCCCACAAATCTTCTATGGAACCACCGCCGCGTCCTACAATGATTACATCCGGACGGATATTCTCCATCGCATGAATGCCGTTGACAATACTCTCAGCTGCACCACTTCCCTGTACCAGTGCCGGATATAATATGAGCTGTACATAGGGGTTTCTTCTGCCTGCAATATTTCGGATATCCTGAATGGCTGCTCCTGTGGGCGCCGTTACGATTCCAACTGTTTTGACGTACTTAGGGATTGGCTGTTTGTATTCCGCAGCAAACATTCCCATCTCTTCTAATTCTTTTTTTAAGGCTTCAAACTTCAGATATAAGTCTCCCGCTCCTGCTAACTCAATCTCTCTTGCATAGAGCTGGTATTTTCCATCCCTCTCATAAACCTGAATGGAACCGCTTACAACTACGTTGTCGCCCTCTTTCATCTGAAAATTCAGACCTCTGCGGTTTCCGGCAAACATAATTGCCTGAATCGTTCCCGTTTTGTCTTTTAACGTGAAATAAATATGCCCGGAAGAGTGATATTTACAGTTACTAACTTCCCCGGACACCGAAATCCGGTTCATCATAAAATCCTGGGCAAACATATTTTTAATATAAGTATTTACCTGTCCTACGGTATAAATATTTCGTTTCATGCGAATTTTGCCAATACTCCATTGATAAAGGACGGTGAATCATCTGTTCCATATTTCTTTGCTAATTCTACCGCTTCATTGATTGCTACCCCGGTTGGAATATCTTCATCAAATAAAATCTCATAGACTGCTAAACGCATCAAAGATAAGTCTACCTTTCCCATACGCGTGGTCTTCCATCCCGTTGATTTTTCATTAATTGCCACATCAATCTGCTCTAAATGTTCCACTATTTTTTCATACTTATTCCGTATATAAGTATCTTCTTCTTCACTGGCTTTGCTCTCTTCTTCTAAAAAAAGCTGCATCTGTTCTTCCATCTCGTCACTTTCATGGAATTCTATACGAAATAACATTTTAAATATTTGTTCTCTTAATTCTCTTCTGCTCACTGCTTTTCCTCACAATTATTATTTTTGCATGATGCTTTTTTAATAATATAAGAGATTCCAATAGAATTTCTTATATTATTAAAAAGGATGTCCCCATCGGACACCCCTCTATTATACAACACTTATTCCTATTTAAAAAGTATTATTTGGTATTTTCCATATCTACGCTTGCAATACGGATGTTGACCTCAACCACATTCAATCCTGTCATGTTCTCGATGGCTGTCTTGACTCTTTCCTGTACCTTTTCAGACACTTCCGGGATAGAATACCCATAGGAAATATTCAGAGAAATATTTACTTCTACGGAAGAATCAAATACTTCTACCTTGACACCTTTGGAAAGATTTTTCATTCCTAATTTGCTTACAAGTTCGTTGGTAATGTTACCTGCCATAGAACTTACGCCTTCTACTTCTGTAGCGGCAAGGCCTGCAATGATTGCAACTACTTCGCCTGCAACGCGTACTTCGCCGGATTTATCTTCTTTTATGCTAAAACTCTGTCTGTCTTCTGCCATTGTTCTACCTCCAATATCTAATATGAACCTATTATAACAGATTATTCCCGGTTTGGAAATAAAAAACTCTGGTTTTTCATTTATTGGACAAATCACTTTCATTTATTCCCAATTCTTTGTGAAAATACTTTAATGAAGAAAAACGATATCTTCTTTTAAATTCTGCAGGATGTAAAATCTTTGTTTCCTCTATATGTTGCACATAATCTTCTACAAATTCCAATGCTTCTCTTTTTATTTTTTCTAAATGTATCATCGTTTCATTAAATTCATCTTTATCAACAAATGCATCTTTACTATCTATATAGTCTAAGTTATTAATAATCACTATTTTAGTATAATCTAAACCTGATTTATGCTTTTTTGATCTCACTGACTTCTTAAAGTGATATGCATAATTATGTATTATTTCCGTTCTGTATGGTATGCAGATAAAATAATCATAATGTGTCTGAAATAACAGACAATTATATGCACGTCCATCCTTTTTCATGATTTCAATATATGGTGGATTAGGATATGCACGATAAAATATATCTGTGAGTTTTAAAATCTGATAATCATTATCCGGTAATTGCATTTATTCCTCCTTCGTACAAAAAACGAGAGGATGAATCTCCTCTCGCTTTACACTCTTCATCACTCGGTCAATTTTTATTTTATCGTCCTGTCAGAACCGTCACAGGACTCATCGCTCGGTCAATTTTTATTTTACCGACAAGTCAGAACCGTCACTTGTCTCATCCTGATGAAGTGAAACATCTCTGCTTCTATTTATATTATATGTGAATTTCTCTATAAATACAAGATTATTTTTTATTTCAGAAATTTTTTGAAATTTTTATTACTATCATTATATAAAATCTATTTCTTTATCATCTTTAATTTCTACAGGATTTTCAAATATAATGTCCGTTATTTCAAATGATTTCCCATCATAATAGATTATATTTTCAACAGATATTTTATATCTTTCCATCAATAATTTATAACATGTAAGTTCGCGTATAACATTTTCACCTATAATAATTTTTTCAAGTATTAATGGTATCAAGCACAGTGCAATCATTACGCCTAAAATACGTTAAAATATGTGAAAATACATAAGTTTCTTGTTAAACAATACTTTTTGAATTTTCCTAGAATCCGCAGTATTTCAGCGTTTTCCCTACAGCTCATAAGGAGTGACCTGATAAACGTAATAATTCAGCCAGTTGCTATACAGATTATTACTGTTTGCTCTCCACTGCAGCAGCGGGCGCTGCGTTGGATCATCATTCGGGTAATAATTATATGGCATCTCAATCGGCAGTCCCTTATCCAAATCCCTGTGATATTCCTTATCCAGGGTAATGCGGTCATACTCCGGGTGTCCCATGACAAAAATCTGTTTTCCTTCGTTGGCAATGCACAAAAAGACTCCTGCCTCTTCGGACTTCGCCAATACCTTAAGTTCCGGACAGTTCTCTATCTCTTCTGTCGGAATCGTCGTATGACGGCTGTTCGGTGCATAGAACACATCGTCAAATCCACGCACAAGGGGTACTTTCCGATTGAGGACATGGAAAGGATATACTCCGAATAATTTCTTTGGAAGCTGCACCTTATCAATTCCAAAATGATGATACAATCCTGCCTGTGCACCCCAGCAGATGTGGAGTGTACTGGTTACATGCTCCTTTGTCCAGTCCATAATCTCACAGATTTCTTCCCAGTAATCCACCTCTTCATATGGAAGATGCTCGATTGGAGCACCTGTGATAATCATTCCGTCAAATTTCTGATCTTTGATATATTCAAAAGTCGTATAGAACTTATTTAGATGATTTGCTGATACATTCTGTGACTCATGGCTTTTGACTGTTAAAAATGTAATATCCACCTGCAGCGGTGTATTAGAAAGCGCACGCAAAAGCTGCAATTCCGTATCTTCTTTTAACGGCATCAGATTGAGGATACACACCTGTAACGGACGGATATCCTGATGAATCGCACGGCTTTCATCCATTACGAATATATTTTCGTTTTCTAATATCTCTTTTGCCGGTAAATCTCCCTGTGTTTTAATTGGCATTGTTCTTCCTCTTTTCTATTCCAGCATTTTTTTTAATTCTTCTTCTGATATAACCTGTATTCCCAGTTCATTAGCTTTTGTAAGCTTACTGCCTGCATTCTCCCCTGCTAACAGATAATTCGTCTTTTTTGAAACAGAACCGGTCACTTTTCCACCATGAGAATCGATAAGTGCTGCAGCTTCTTTTCTGTCCATCGTCGGCAGGGTTCCTGTAATAACAAAGGTCAGTCCTGCAAATCTTTCGTCAGCATTCCCGGATTCTTTTAATTCCATATTGACTCCGTTTGCTTTTAAATGCTCAATGATTTTTTGATTTGTTTCATCCAAAAAATATTCTCTGATACAAGTAGCCGTTACTGCTCCCACATCGTCTACTTTTTGCAATTCCTCTTCATCTGCCTGCATCAAAGCATCTATGCTCTTAAAATATCTTAGAATTGTCTTTGCCGCTGCTTTTCCTACATTTGGAATTCCAAATCCCGTTAGCAACTGACTTGCTTCATTCTGCTTGGATTTTTCAATAGCATCCAAAAGTTTATCGGTATTCTTCTCTTTTCCGATAATTCCTTTCTCAATCAGTTCCTCCCGATGGTTTTTCAATTCATAGATATCGGCAATATCTTTAATATACCCCAACCGTACCAAATCTTCAATATAGACCGTACCAAATCCTTTGATATCCATAGCGTCTCTGCTGACAAAATTGATAATATGGCGTTCTAACTGTGCCGGGCAACTTGCAGAAGTACATTTGATATCTGCGGTATCTTTTTCCCTCTCCGTCTTACTTCCACAGACCGGACAGACCTCCGGTATGAGAAAACGTGTGGTTCCCTCTGGGCGTTTTTCATGTAATACCCGTCTGACCTTTGGAATAATCTCTCCTGATTTATAGACTACAATGGTATCTCCGATTCCAATATCGAGTTCATCGATAAAATCCTGGTTGTGAAGCGTCGCTCTTGAAACACTGGTTCCGCAGAGACGTACCGGCTCAAATACCGCTGTCGGTGTGATTCGTCCCGTTCTTCCTACGGAAAGTTCAATATCTAGAACCTTTGTTTCCTTTTCCTCCGGCGGATATTTGTAGGCAACTGCCCAGCGCGGCACCTTAGAAGTTGCCCCTAATTTTTCTCTATCAGACAGACGATTCAGCTTTACAACGGCTCCGTCGATATCATATGGAAGGTTTCCACGGTTCTCCCCGATTTTTTCAATGGCAGCCCATACCTCTTTTGCACTTTTGCAGATGGTGTAGTCTTCGATGACTTTGATTCCCTGTTTCTTTAAATATTCATATCCTTCTGTATGAGTTGTAAAACTGATACCCCGGCTATCCTGAATATTGAAAACAAACATGGACAGTCCCCGTTCCTTGGTTATGGCGGTATCTAACTGGCGTAAAGTTCCGGCTGCACAGTTTCTTGGATTTGCAAAAACTTTTTTTCCTAATAGTTCCTGTCTTTCGTTAACCTTCTCAAAATCAGCCTCCGTCATATAGACCTCGCCACGTACTTCAAGGTACTCCGGTTTGTCTTTCAGCTTCTTCTTTACATCTTTGATTACCTTTGCATTTACAGTAACATCTTCTCCGTACTGAATGCCATCTCCTCTTGTCTCGGCTAACTGTAATTCTCCGTTCTCATAGCGAAGGGAAAGAGACAAACCGTCAATCTTATACTCTACCACAAATTCCGGGTCTTCTAACTGTTTTTGCATTTCAGCAACAAAGTTCTCCACTTCTCCTTTTTCAAAAACGTCCTGAAGACTTAACATGGGTACATTGTGCTCCACTAAGACTCCTGCCTCCCGCTTTGCACTTCCCCCGACTTTCTGTGTTGGAGAATCCGGCGTTACAAGCTCCGGATGTTCCTTTTCTAAATCCTTTAACTCCCTCATCATCTGGTCATATTCATAATCTGTTATCTTTGGATCATCCTGATTGTAATACTGCTCTATATGGTATTCAATCTCTTTTTTAAGCTGTTCTATTCTCTCTTTCGGTTCCATTCCTATACTCCTTCATGTTCTTTTTCGGAACGTCCCAGTAATTTCAGCAATTCCGACCACTCCCTATTAGTCAGCTCGCGGTATTCTCCTACCGGAAGCTCTCCTAACTCTATATTCATAATTCTCACACGTACCAGTCTTACAACACGGTAGTTAAAATATTCACACATTCTGCGAATCTGTCGGTTCATTCCCTGGGTTAAAATAATCCGAAATTTTTTCTTTTCTAGTTTTTCCACCTGACATTTCCGTGTCACAGTATCCAAAATCGGAACTCCCCCTGCCATTCCTTTTAAAAAATCTACTGTTACCGGCTTATTGACCGTTACCTCATATTCCTTTTCATGGCAGTTACGAGCTCTTAAAATCTCATTGCCCAGTTCACCATCATTTGTTAAGAGAATCAACCCTTCTGAATCCTTGTCCAGTCTTCCCACCGGATAGATTCGTTTCG
>JBJELL010000175.1:0-11802 GCA_051879115.1 Lachnospiraceae bacterium | reverse complement strand
TTTTCTAGGAAATAGTGTGAAAAAGAAAATCGAATTGATTATGGGAGTGGTTCTCCTTGTGGTAGCCGGATTTCTCGCAAAACGAGGAGCAGTCTATGTACAGCAGACACAGGTGGGAAAGGAGAAAAACTGTATTGTCATAGATGCAGGACATGGAGGAGATGACCCGGGAAAAGTCGGCATTCATGGTGAAAAAGAAAAAGAACTGAATCTTGAGATTGCTAAAAAATTAAAAAAGAATCTGGAGAGTAAAGGGTTCTATGTGATACTAACCCGTGACAGCGATAAGGGTCTATACAGCTCCGGGGCAAAAAACCATAAGGTAGAGGATATGAAGAAACGTTGTGAGATTATTGATGATGCCAATCCGCTCTTTACCATCAGTATTCACCAAAACAGCTATCCGGAAGAGTATGTCAAAGGTGCTCAGGTTTTTTACTATGGACAGTCCGTGGAAGGAAAAGAATTAGCAGAAGTGCTCCAATCAAGCCTGATAGAAAATTTGGATAAAGAAAATCACAGAAGTGCGAAGGCAAACGAAAGCTATTATCTGCTTAAGAAGACGAAGTCACCCACAGTGATTGTAGAATGTGGATTTTTAAGCAACAACGAAGAGTCATCCCTGCTCTCCGATGCAGATTATCAACAGAAAATCGCAGATGCCATTTGTCAGGGAGTCAGTCAATATCTAAAGGAACAGGAGAAAAAAGATACCTAAAAAGAATAATTTAAAAGAAAAACAGATACTTTTTCAAATTTATGCTGTAAATATTAGAAGAAATTGTAAAAAATATCCCCTAGGGGGGCTTGTATTAGAAAATTGAGATTTTATAATAGAAAAAGTAAAAAATATAACAATTTTGTTTCTATTATAAAGGAGGAATATATATGGCATGTTTTCTAGTATCAGCAGCAGAAGCAGTTGTAGTAACAGCAGTAGAGAAAAGTGTAGAACATTCAGAGAAAAAAGAAGTTGAAAAATCAGAAACAGAATCTTCAGAAGTGGTAATTCCGTGGAGCCGTAAATTAAAGTGGCTTACATATTTCTTATGGGGCGGTGCTTTCTTATTAGCGTTTGAACATGTATGGCATGGTGAGGTTGTCCCGTGGTTTCCATTCTTAACTGCAGCAGCAAATCCTCAGGATACGGCAGAAATGCTACATGAAATGGCAACAATAGGTGTAACGATGGCGGTTTTGGTAACTGCAGCATGGGGAATTATGGTAGCGATTGTAGATGCAGCAGTTAAGAAAATAAATGCAGCAGATAAAGTGACCGCTGTGTAGGACAGGAGGATTTTGTATGACATTGTTAATCACAGTTTTTGCAGCGGTTATCTGTACTGTAAAATGGTACAATAATGTAGAGAAAAATATGTGTCTGGGAACGCTTTGCTTTATGTATTGGGGTGCATCCCTGATGTGGCTTGGAGATGCAATTTTTGAATATTCAGAATTAAAGGAAGCATATTTCACACCGGCACCGGTAGACATGCTAAATGATGCATTCTTAGGACTATCCGTAGTCGCTCTTGGATTGATTGTATGGTTAATAGTTCTTCTTGTAAAAGATCCAAAAGGTTCAATAAAAGCAGTTCTTAGAAAGAAAAATTAAGACAGAGAAAAACCGCAATGTATGATATATTATGCATTGCGGCTTTTTTATTTAATAGGAAATTCCTTTGGATTTCCTATTAAATAAAAACGCTCCGCGAGGATGTGCACTCGCGTGAGAGGAAGATGTCAGCTAAAGCTGACCACGCTCGCACACTTTGTTATTTTTGATAAAGAGAAGAACAGATATAGGAATTTTATCCGGTTGCGATATTTTCATAACGTGGTATAATATTTGTTATGAAAACGGAAATAAAAAAATTAAATTTAGATAAAATAGATGAAGAAATCATAGAAGAAGCAGCAGAAATCATCCGTGAAGGAGGTCTGGTTGCTTTTCCGACAGAAACCGTATATGGGTTAGGGGCAGATGCAATGTCCGTCTCTGCTTCCAAAAAAATATATGAAGCAAAGGGAAGACCCTCGGACAATCCGCTGATTGTACATATTGCAGACAGCGGGGATTTGAAAAAGCTGGCGGATAAGGTTCCCAAGGAAGCGAAGAAATTAGCAGATGCATTCTGGCCGGGACCATTGACCATGATTGTACAAAAGAACGAGGCAGTTCCCTATGAGACAACAGGAGGAATGGATACGGTAGCGGTTCGTATGCCGAATCATCCGGTAGCACTTGCATTAATAAAAGCCAGCGGTACTTTTATTGCGGCACCTAGTGCGAACACCTCCGGCAGACCGAGTCCCACGAAGGCGGGGCATGTAAAAAAGGATTTAGATGGAAAAATACCGTTGATTTTAGATGGGGGAATTGTAGGGATTGGAATTGAGTCCACCATTGTGGATTTAACGGAAGAGATACCGATGATTCTACGTCCCGGCTATATTACAAAAGAAATGTTAGAAGAAGTCATTGGGGAAGTGCAGGTAGACCCGGGTATTATTGCCTCCGATTCCTTAGAGAAACCAAAGGCACCGGGAATGAAATATAAGCATTATGCACCAAAGGCGGAACTGACCCTTGTTACCGGAGAGAGAGAAGCGGTTGTAAATACCATTAACCGCCTGACAAAAGAGCAGATGTCCTGTGGAAAGAAAGTAGGAATTATTGCGACAGATGAGACGGCTGCGGGCTATCCCAAAGGAGATGTCTTAAGTATCGGAACAAGAGGGGATGAAGATACCATTGCAAGGCATCTTTACAGCATCCTGCGCAAGTTCGACGATATAGGGGTAGATTTGATTTATTCGGAGAGTTTTACATCTTCAGGACTTGGACAGGCCATTATGAATCGTCTGTTAAAGGCAGCGGGACATCATGTTTTAAAAGCACAGCAGGAGAAGAAGATGAAAGAATACGATAGGATTATTTTTGCTGCAGACAGCGGAACCTGCCGGGCACCGATGGCAGCAGGAATATTAGAAGAACAGGTATTGAACCGTCCCATAGAGATTCTTTCCCGCGGGCTGGTGGTACTGTTTCCTGAGCCGCTTAACCAGAAGGCAGAAGCAGTCATGATTAGCAATGGACTAAAGACAGAAGGTTTTATGTCGGCACCGCTGACAGAAGAGGATATTACGGAAAATACCCTGATATTAACCATGAGTGAAGAAAACCGTCAGAAAATATTTGAGATGTTTCCTGAGTTAAAGGAAGAAGATGTAGCAGTACTGACGGAATTAGTAGGAGATGAACTTGAGATTCTAGACCCTTATGGGGGAAATCTTCAGGCATATGGAATCTGCTACGAGACTTTAAACAAATCGATTAAAAAACTGGTAAAAATACTAAATGAATAAGGAGAAAAAATATGTCAAAAGTAATTGTTATGGATCATCCGTTAATCCAGCATAAAATAGGATGGATTCGGAGAGTAGATACAGGTTCAAAGGATTTTCGTACATTGATAAGCGAGATTGCCATGTTGATGTGCTATGAGGCAACAAGAGATTTGGAATTAACCGATGTGGAGATTACTACGCCAATCTGTAAGACTACGGTAAAAGAATTAAAAGGAAAAAAATTAGCAGTCGTTCCGATTCTTCGTGCAGGACTTGGAATGGTAGATGGAATGCTCGCTATGATTCCGTCTGCGAAGGTGGGTCATATTGGTCTGTATCGTAACGAAGAGACCTTAGAGCCGGTGGAATATTACTGCAAACTACCAAAAGACTGTGATGAAAGAGAGGTCTTTGTGGTAGACCCGATGCTTGCAACCGGAGGTTCTTCCGTAGCAGCAATCCAGATGTTAAAAGATAAAGGGGTAAAAAGAATCCATTTCATGTGCATTATTGCAGCACCGGAGGGTGTAGAGCGGATGAAAAAAGAACATCCGGACGTAGATATCTTTGTGGGAGCTTTAGATGAGCACCTGAATGAAAACGGTTATATCGTTCCGGGACTTGGAGATGCCGGAGACAGGATTTTTGGTACAAAATAATAAAATTGCGGATTGTCAGAAAGACAATCCGTTCTTTATAATTAGGGAGGGATTACATATGAGTGATAAGCGTAAAGACTATATCAGTTGGGATGAATATTTCATGGGAGTTGCCATGTTGTCGGGGATGCGCTCCAAAGATCCGAATACTCAGGTGGGTGCCTGTATTGTGAGTACGGATCACAAGATTCTTTCAATGGGTTACAACGGATTTCCAAAGGGATGTTCTGACGACGAGTTTCCGTGGGCAAGAGAGGGAGAGCCTTTGGAAAACAAATATTTTTACACGACACATAGTGAGTTAAATGCAATTTTGAATTACAGGGGCGGTAGTCTGGAAGGCTCCACACTCTATGTATCTTTGTTTCCGTGTAATGAATGTGCAAAAGCAATCATCCAATCAGGTATAAAAACCGTAGTTTATGATGAAGATAAGTATAAGAACACACCCGGAGTAATTGCGTCAAAACGAATGTTAGATGCTGCGGGAGTGGAATACCGTAAATATCAGCATACAAATCGTGAAATAAAAATGATTTTATAGCATTTATAAATAGTGGAAACTTTTAGAATTATCTAGACAATTTGAAGATAAGTAGTATAATATAGACCTATATAGTTTTTGCAGATAAATGGCAGAAAGGAGCTGCGTGTGAAGTACAAAAAAAGCGTTTATCAGTCAATGGTTCTGATTACACAATTTGGTATTAACATGATAGTTCCTATTTTATTATGTACGGGACTTGGTGTCTTCATCTATAAGAAGACCGAAATGGGAATTTTTATAATTCCGCTCTTTATTATGGGAGCATTGGCCGGGTTTCGGAACTGTTATATAGCAGCAAAAAAAATATACGAAAGCGATGATAAGAAACATGATAAGAAGACTCAATAAGGCACTTCCGGCATTGATATTGGGAATTATATTGTATGGAGTTGTCATACAGTTGGTGGGAGTCTGGTTTGTAAAAGAAAAACTTCTCTACAGTACGGGACTCTGGATTGGGATTGCACTTGCGGTGGGTATGGCAATTCATATAGCCGTTGTCATAGAAGATGCGGTGACGCTCTATGGCGAAAGCGGTGCAAAGAACAAAGTAATTATGTATTCCTTGCTGCGATATGCTGTCGTAGTGGTGGTATTTTTTGTAACAGCCAAATTTAAGCTGGGAAACATTCTTATGGTGTTTGTTGGAGTGATGGGATTAAAGGCAGCAGCTTATCTGCAGCCTTTCATTCATAGAGTACTGTATAAACAAGAGAGGTCCGCAGAAGAATCTGCAAACAGTACACAAACTTAAAGGCTTAAGGAGGTGAAGTTGTGAATCGTGCAATTTTGATGGCGTCTGGAACAAACGAAGTGGATATTATGGTTCATGGACTATTTTCTTATAAACTTTTTGGACATGAGCTGTGGATTACAACTACACATGTCAGTATTCTGCTCGTAATGCTGGTTCTGATAGGTTTTGCATTGATTGTAAACCGGAAGATGAAACATGCAACAGATGTACCTGACACATTTCAAAATGTTGCAGAGCTGATTGTTGAAAAGCTGGACGGCGTCGTAGAAGGTGTTATGGGTGAGAATTCAAAGAAATTCAAAAATTACATCAGTACGATATTTATTTTCATTTTGTTCAGCAATATTTCCGGTTTGCTGGGTCTAAGACCACCGACAGCAGATTATGGAACAACATTTGCAATGGCGTTGATTACGTTTTCCATGATTACGTTCTGTAAGTTCAAATATCAGAAGGTAAGTGGTGTAATCCGGGATCTGTGTGATCCGTGGCCAATTTGGGCACCAATTAATCTTATTGGTGATTTAGCTGTACCGGTATCGTTATCATTGCGTCTTTTCGCAAATGTCTTATCGGGAACAATTATTATGGCGTTAATCTATGCACTCTTGGGAAAGATTGCACTTGTATGGCCGGCAGCACTACATTTCTATTTTGACTTGTTCTCAGGAGCAATTCAGACATATGTATTCTGCATGTTAACAATGACCTATGTAAACTCCGCAATGGAGACAGAATAATTTTTAGGAGGAATTATATTATGAATATTTCAGGAAATGATTTAATTTTAGCATGTTCAGCAATAGGAGCAGGTCTTGCAGTTATCGCAGGTATCGGACCTGGTATTGGACAGGGTATCGCAGCAGGACACGCAGCATCCGCAGTAGGTAGAAATCCGGGAGCAAAATCCGACATCACATCTACCATGTTATTAGGACAGGCAGTAGCTGAGACAACAGGTCTCTACGGTTTATTAGTAGCTATCCTTTTACTTTTCGTAAAACCATTAGCAAAATAATTGCAGGAACTAAAATGAACGGAAAGGAGGCATACTTCTAAACGATGGAGAGAATATTCGATCTGGATCCTCAGTTATTGCAGGATACCATATTAGCAGCCATAGCCGTCTTCGTTTTGTTTATGGCAATGTCTTATCTGCTCTTTAATCCGGTCCGCAAAATGTTAGAGGACAGAAAATTAAAGATAAAAACAGATTTAGATACAGCCAAGTCAGATAAAGAAGACGCAGCAGCTTTAAAAGCAGAGTATGATGCAAAACTGAAGAATATAGAAAAAGAGGCTGAACAGATTCTGAGTGAAGCCCGCCAGAAAGCATTGAAAAATGAAGCACGTATTGTGGAAGAGGCGAAGGAAGAAGCGTCCCGTATTATCAGACGTGCAAATGAAGAAGCAGTACTTGAGAAGAAGCGTGCTATGGATGAGATGAAACAGGAAGTTATCGAGATTGCATCTTTGATGGCTGAAAAAGTTGTATCTGCATCAATAGATACAACCATTCAAGATACTTTAGTGGAAGAGACTTTGAAAGAGATGGGTGATTCAACATGGCAAAATTAGTATCCAAGACATATGGGGATGCTTTATTTGAGACTGCCGTGGAGGAAAACCGTATCGAAGATTTTTCCGAAGAGGCAAAAGGAATCTTGCAGGTCTTAAGGGAAAATCAGGAGTTATCCCGGCTGATGAATCATCCGCAGATTGTAAAAGAAGAAAAATTGCAGCTCATCGAGAACATTTTTAAGGGAAATGTATCCGATGAAATGATTGGTTTAATGAGAATGTTAATCGCAAAAAACCATTTCGGTGAGATGGAGAATGTATTCATATACTTTTTAGATGAGGTAAAGGAATACAAAAATATCGGAACTGCTTATGTGACTTCTGCCATGGAATTATCCGAGGCTCAGAAGAAACTTGTAGAAACGAGACTTTTAGAGACCACAAAATATGTGTCTTTTGAGATGCACTATGAAGTGGACGCTGCCTTAATTGGCGGTATGGTGATTCGTATCGGGGACAGAGTAGTAGACAGCAGTATCAGAACAAAACTCTATGAGCTGTCGAAGGAGCTCTATAATATTCCGTTGGGAATGACAGAATAAAATAAGTTGAAAGTAGGTGAGGAAGTTCCATGAATTTAAGACCAGAAGAAATCAGTTCCGTCATTAAAGAGCAGATTAAACGTTATGCGGACAAGTTAGAGGTAGCAGACGTAGGTACTGTTATTCAGGTAGCAGACGGTATCGCTCGTATTCATGGCCTTGAGAACGCAATGCAGGGAGAGCTGTTAGAATTCCCTGGCGAAGTATATGGAATGGTATTAAACCTCGAAGAAGATAATGTAGGTGCCGTATTATTAGGTGACCAGAAAAATATCAACGAAGGAGATACCGTAAAAACAACCGGAAGAGTAGTAGAAGTTCCGGTAGGTGATGCGATGACAGGACGTGTTGTCAATGCATTAGGTCAGCCGATTGACGGAAAAGGACCAATAGAAACAAATAAGTACCGTCAGATTGAAAGAGTAGCATCCGGAGTTATTTCCAGAAAATCTGTAGATACTCCGTTACAGACAGGTATTAAAGCTATCGACTCCATGGTGCCGATTGGAAGAGGTCAGCGTGAGTTAATCATCGGTGACCGTCAGACAGGTAAGACGGCAATCGCAATTGATACCATTATTAACCAGAAGGGTCAGAATGTAAAATGTATCTATGTTGCAATCGGACAGAAAGCATCTACCGTTGCATCTATCGTAAATACATTAGAAGAATTCGGTGCTATGAGCTATACCACAGTGGTAGCTTCTACAGCCAGTGAGCTTGCACCATTACAGTATATTGCTCCATACGCAGGATGCGCTATTGGAGAAGAATGGATGGAGAACGGCGAAGATGTACTCGTTGTCTATGACGATTTAAGTAAGCATGCAACTGCTTACCGTACACTTTCCCTGTTACTTCGTAGACCACCAGGACGAGAGGCTTATCCGGGAGATGTATTCTACTTACACTCCAGACTCTTAGAGCGTGCAGCAAGATTAAATGACAAATTAGGCGGAGGTTCTTTAACAGCACTTCCGATTATCGAGACACAGGCAGGAGACGTATCTGCATATATTCCGACCAACGTTATTTCTATTACCGATGGTCAGATTTACCTTGAGACAGAGATGTTCAATGCAGGTTTCCGTCCGGCTATTAACGCAGGTCTTTCCGTATCCCGTGTAGGTGGTGCGGCACAGATTAAGGCGATTAAAAAGATTGCAGCACCAATTCGTGTAGAGTTAGCACAGTACCGTGAGCTTGCAGCCTTCTCACAGTTTGGTTCTGAGTTAGACGCAGATACCACAGAGAAGTTAGCACAGGGTGAAAGAATCAAAGAAGTATTAAAACAGCCGCAGTACAAACCATTACCGGTAGAATATCAGGTAGCAATTATCTATGCGGCAACTAATAAATATCTGCTGGACATTCCGGTAGATAAGATTCTGGATTATGAAAAAGCATTGTTCGAGCATATCGACACCAAGTATCCGGAAATTATTACTTCGATTCATGATACAAAAGAATTGTCTGAAGAGACAGAGCAGAAGTTAATCAAAGCAATCGAAGAGTGTAAAGCAGACTTTAAATAGGAATGGCGGTGAGTGTATATGGCCTCAATGAGGGACATAAAGAGAAGAAAAGGCAGCATACAGAGTACGCAGCAGATCACAAAAGCCATGAAGCTTGTATCTACCGTAAAATTGCAAAAGGCGAAAGTCCATGCAGAGCAGGCGAACCCATATTTTAACTATATGTATCAGACGGTAACGTCCATGCTTGCAAAATCGGGGAACATGAACCATCCTTATTTGAAGGAGAATGACTCGGAAAAGAAAGCCATTGTGGTAATCACATCAAACCGTGGTTTAGCAGGAGGCTATAATTCCAACATCGTAAAGCTGATTACAAACGGAGATTTTAAGAAAGAAGATTTAGTCTTATATACTATCGGTAACAAAGGACGCGAAGCCTTAGAACGCCGCGGTTATGAGATTAAAAATTCCTATCCGGAAGTTATTGAAGCTCCGGATTATTCCGATGCAGATGCAATCTGTAAGGAGGTCTTAGAGGCTTATCAAAACGGTGAGATAGGGGAAATCTATTTAGCTTATACACATTTTAAGAATACGGTTGTTCATGAGCCAACCCTGATGAAACTGCTTCCGGTATCTTTTGATGAGACCGAAATGGCAGAAGAAGAAAAGAGCAATGTACTGATGAATTACGAGCCGACCGAAGAGGAAGCGCTTGACATGATCATTCCAAAGTACGTGACCAGTCTTTTCTACGGAGCCTTAGTAGAAGCGGTAGCAAGTGAAAACGGTGCAAGAATGCAGGCAATGGATTCTGCAACTAGCAATGCAGAAGAAATGATCAGCGACTTGACATTGAAGTATAACAGAGCACGCCAGAGCTCCATTACGCAGGAATTAACAGAGATTATTGCAGGAGCAGAGGCAATTTCGTAAATAAATTATAAGGAGTGATAGGAAAAATGGCAGAGACAAATGTAGGAAAAATCACTCAGATTATCGGTGCTGTATTGGATATTAAATTTACAGAAGGACATCTTCCGGAAATAAATGAAGCGATTAACATTGCAACAAAAGATGGTAAGAGATTAGTCGTGGAAGTATCACAGCATCTGGGTGACGATACGGTACGGTGTATTGCCATGGGACCTACAGACGGATTAGTACGTGGAATGGACGCCGTTGCAACAGGAGCAGCAATTTCAGTTCCTGTTGGTGAGGCAACCTTAGGACGTATGTTCAACGTCTTAGGAGAACCAATCGACGAGGTGGAAGCACCAACCGATGTAGAATATATGCCAATCCACAGAAAAGCACCAACCTTTGAAGAGCAGGCAACTTCCACAGAGATGTTAGAGACAGGTATCAAGGTCGTTGACCTTTTATGTCCTTACCAGAAGGGTGGAAAAATCGGTCTGTTCGGTGGTGCTGGTGTAGGTAAAACCGTATTAATTCAGGAGTTAATCCACAACATTGCAACAGAGCATGGTGGATATTCCGTATTTACCGGAGTTGGAGAGCGTACCCGTGAAGGTAACGACCTCTACTACGAAATGAAAGATTCAGGAGTTATTGATAAGACCTGTATGGTATTCGGTCAGATGAATGAGCCACCGGGAGCACGTATGCGTGTAGGTCTTACCGGACTGACTATGGCAGAGTATTTCCGTGATAAGGGTGGAAAAGACGTACTCTTATTCATTGATAATATTTTCCGTTTTACACAGGCAGGTTCCGAGGTATCCGCTTTACTTGGACGTGTACCTTCTGCCGTTGGTTATCAGCCGACCTTACAGACAGAGATGGGTGCATTACAGGAGCGTATCACATCCACTAAGAACGGTTCTATAACATCTGTTCAGGCAGTCTATGTGCCAGCCGATGACTTAACAGACCCGGCTCCGGCGACAACCTTCGCCCACTTGGATGCGACAACTGTATTGGAGCGTTCCATCGTAGAGCTTGGTATTTATCCGGCGGTAGACCCACTTGGTTCTACGTCTAGAATTCTTGACCCGCGTATCGTTGGAGAGGAACATTTCCAGGTAGCACGTGGTGTACAGGAAATTTTACAGAAGTATAAAGAATTACAGGATATTATCGCTATCCTGGGTATGGACGAGTTATCCGAAGATGACAAGCTCGTCGTAAACCGTGCAAGAAAGGTGCAGAGATTCTTATCACAGCCATTCTTCGTAGCAACACAGTTTACCGGCTTAGAAGGAAAATATGTTCCGATTGCGGAGACTGTACGAGGCTTCAAAGAGATTCTGGAAGGAAAACACGATGATATTCCGGAAAGTTATTTCTTAAATGCAGGAAGTATTGATGAAGTTCGTGCCCGCATGAAGTAAGGGGGCAGATTTATGGCAGAGGATAGAATTTTTACAGTAGAGATTATCACACCTGACCGTGTATTTCACAAGGGTGAGGCAGTGATGGTCGAGTTTACAACTGCAAATGGAGATATCGGTGTCTATAAAAATCACATTCCACTGACTACCGTCTTAGAGCCGGGAATTGTAACCATTACAGAACCGGATGGCAAGAGAACGGCAGCAGTACATTCCGGATTTGCGGAAATCCTGCCGGATAAGGTAACACTTTTAGCAGAGATTGCAGAGTGGCCGGAGGAGATTGATGTGAACCGTGCCCAGGCAGCAAAAGAACGTGCCGAGCAGCGTCTTGCTTCTCATACCGAGGAGGTTGACGTAAAGAGAGCGGAGTTTGCTCTTAGAAAAGCACTGGTGCGTATTGATATTAAAGATTAAAACGTTTAGAACAGCTCTATTGGAGGCTATAAACCTTCAATAGAGCTGTTTTTTGTCCAATGATATAAAATGATTGAGGTCAAAATGAATGAATGGTACAATAGTGACAGATATAC